>VAZL01000216.1 GCA_005883445.1 Alphaproteobacteria bacterium
ACGGCCGAGCTCGCGGCTGCGCTCGGGCAGACGCTGGCCGAGGACGTCATCATCCATGCCCCCGTCCCCGCGACGGCGCTCGCCCTACGCGATGGTTGGGCGGTGTCATCGGATCTCACCACCGATGCCAGCGCCTATGCCCCGGCGCCGCTGCCGTCGGTGGTGTGGGTTGACGTCGGGCAGCCCCTGCCCGGGGATGCCGACGCGGTCGCGCCGATTGATGGAGTAGTGATCCGCGATGGCGCAGCGCAGGCGCTCGCGCCGGTCGGCCCCGGTGAAGGCGCATTGCCGACCGGCGCCGATGTCGCGCGCGGCACAACATTGCTGCCGGCAGGTCGACGACTCGGCCGCATCGAGATCGCGCTGCTGGCCGCGGCGGGCGTCGCGGAGACGCGCGTCCGCGCGCCGCGGCTGCATCTCGTGCACGCCTCGCCGGGCGATGCCGTCATCGATGCCGCGATCGCATGCATCGCCGACGCTATCGCCTCGCAAGGCGGCCTTGCCGCCATTGCCGCACGGCATAGCCTGGCCGATGCATTGGCCGAGACAAGCGCAGACGCGGTCGTGGTCGTGGGGGGCACCGGCAGCGGCAAGAACGACACCACAGTGCACACGCTCGCCTCGATCGGTGAGCTGCTCGTCCACGGGATCGGGCTGCTGCCTGGCGAGACTACGGCCTTTGGAACCGTCGGCACGCGACCGGTGTTGGCACTGCCGGGGCGGCTCGACGCGGCGCTGGCCGCTTGGCACATGTTGGGTCGGGTGATGCTTGCGCGGTTGGCCGGGAGCCGGGATGCGCCTCCCATGCGGACGGCAAAGCTCACGCACAAAGTGTCCTCGCCCGTGGGCCTTTCGGAACTGGTGCCGGTGCGGTGCGAGGGCCCCTGCGCCACTCCCATAGCCTCGGGCTATGTGCCGCTCGCGGCGCTCGCGCAAGCAAATGGATGGATTTTCATAAAACCCGACAGCGAGGGATATCCGGCGCAAAGCGAGGTCGTGATAAGACCTTGGCCATGACTGCGCGTTTCGAACCGAAATCCGCCGAGCGCGATCGCGCCTCCGATATCTTGGCCGCGATCCGCCGCGCTGCGCGCCAGGAACAATTCCTCGAAGTCGTGTCGGCCGAAGAGGCGCGCGCGCGCTTCACGCGGAACGTCGATCTGTTGCCGCTGCCGGGCGAGACGGTCGGCTTGTCGGCGGCGCTCGGCCGCGTGCTCGCCTGTGACGTCACCGCATCGATCGACGTGCCGCCGTTCGATCGTGCCAACGTCGATGGATTTGCGCTGCGCTCCGCCGATACGGTCGGCGCGAGCGATACCGCGCCGCGCCGCTTTCGCCTCAACGGCGAAGTGATCGTGTGCGGGCACGCGCCGGCGCTCGAAGTGACGCCGGGCTGCGCGACGACGATCGCGACCGGCGGCGTGGTACCGCGTGGAGCCGACGCTGTCGTCATGATCGAACACACGGATTTGGTCGAAGAGGACGGAATGCCGGCGATCGATGTGCGCCGCGCGGTCGCGCCTGGTCAGTTCATTTCCTATGCCGGCTCCGACATTGCACGCGGCGAAGTGGTGCTGCGGCGCAAGACTAGTCTTTCGTCGCGCGAGATCGGAATGCTGGCGGCCTGCGGCCTCGCTGCGGTCGAGGTCGTGCGCAAGCCGACAGTGGCGGTGCTTTCAACCGGCGACGAGCTGGTGGCGCCGGGTGGCGCGCTCGCCCCGGGGAGGGTTTATGACAGCAATGGTGCGATCATCGCAGCCGCGATCGCGGAAGCGGGTGGGGAGCCGGTTCCCTTCGGCGCATTCCCCGACGATGAGACGGCGCTCGAGCGTGGCATGCGCGCGGCGCTCGCGGCTTGCGACATGGTCGTACTCTCCGGCGGCACGTCGAAGGGTGCGGGCGATCTCTCCCACCGCATCGTCTCGAAACTGGGCGACATTCTCGTCCATGGCGTCGCGCTCAAGCCGGGAAAGCCGCTCTGCCTCGCCGTCATCGCTGGCAAGCCCGTCGCTGTGCTGCCGGGCTTTCCCACCTCCGCGATTTTCACCTTTCACGCTTTCGTCGCGCCGGTGATCCGTGCCCGCGCCGGTCTTACGCCCGAAGCCGCGCGCAGCATCGAGGTCGATGTTCCGGTGCGCATTGCCTCCGAGCTCGGCCGCAAGGAGTTCGTCCTGGTGGCGTTGGTAGCAGGCGAGGATCGGCCGGTCGCATTCCCGATCGGCAAGGGCTCGGGTGCGGTCACGAGTTTCTCCCAGGCCGACGGCTTTCTGGAGATCGATGCACTCGCGGAGGCACTCGATGCGGGCACGCGCTCGCGCGTGAGCCTGATCGGCCAGGTGGCCGGGATGCCCGATCTCGTGGTCATGGGCAGCCACTGCATCGCGCTCGATGTTGTGCTCGGCGCGCTTGCAGAGCGCGGGATGATCGCGCGCACCATCGCGATCGGCAGCATGGGCGGGGTCGCCGCCGCCGAGCGTGGCGAATGCGATCTTGCGCCGGTGCATCTCGTCGATCCCGCAAGCGGGGTCTACAACGCGCACCTGCTGCGTCCTGGTCTGGCACTGGTGAAGGGTTGGCAGCGGATGCAGGGCTTCGTTTACCGCCGCGACGACACCCGCTTTCCCGGACACAGCGCAGCCGATGCACTTAGAGTCGCGCTCGGCGATCCGCGTTGCCTGATGGTCAACCGCAATGCCGGCGCCGGAACGCGCGTGCTCATCGACCGGTTGCTTAACAGTGCGCGGCCCGCGGGCTACAGCAACCAGCCACGGTCGCACAACGCTGTTGCCGCCGCAGTGGCGCAGCGCCGCGCGGACTGGGGCATCGCCATCGAGTCGGTTGCCCGTCTTTATGGCCTCGGCTTCCTGCCCATCGCGCCCGAGGATTACGACTTTCTGCTGGTCGAAAGCCGCCGCGAGCGCCCTGCGGTGGCGGCCTTTCTCGCCGCGCTGCGCGACGAGGAAGTGTGCGAGAAAATCCGCGCGCTCGGCATGCGCCCCGCGGGCGCCTGATCTTTCCCCGAGATTCGCGATGAAATTCCGCGTCCTCGCCGTCTGCACGCTGCTCCTGTCGATCGTCCCCCATATCGCGCAAGCGCAGTTGCGCGGCCACGGTGGGCCAGTGCGCGCGCTCGCGATTTCGCCCGACGGCACGCAAGCGGTCTCCGGCAGCTTCGACACCTCGGCGATCCGCTGGTCGCTGCCGAAGAACTCGGCCGAGCAGGTGCTGCGGTTCCACGACGGTGCAGTGAACGCGGCGGCCTTCCTCACCGATGGTCGGATCGCCACCAGCGGCGAGGACGCCCGCATCGCGATCTGGACGCCGGGCGCGCCGCAGCCGTCGATGGTGCTTGCAGGCCACACGGCGCCGGTGGTCGCGCTGTCGGTATCGCCCGATGGAACCACGCTCGCGTCAGCGTCCTGGGATCACACCGCACGGCTATGGCCGCTCGCGGGCGGCGCGCCGCGTGTGATCGAGGGGCATGCACAGAACGTCAATGGGGTTGCGTTTGCGCCCGACGGCCGCGCGCTCGTCACTGCCGGCTACGACGCGACGCTGCGCATTTCACCACTTCTCGGCGGCGGCGCGTCTGTCATCACCATGCTGCCGACACCACTCAACGCGGTCGCGGTCGCGCCCGACGGCGAGATCGTCACCGCCGGCGCCGACGGCAAGGTCTATGTCCTCTCGGCCGCGGGCGAGGTCACCGGCGAGATCGAGGCGGCGCAAGCGCCCATCATCGCGGTGGCCTTGTCGCGCGACGGCAGCCTTATCGCCGCCGCCGGCGTCCGCGGCTCGGTCGCCATCATCGACCGGCGTGCGCGCAAGCTCGAACGCACCCTGGTCGGACCGGGACTGCCGGTCTGGTCGGCCGCCTTCTTCCCCGACGGCCGCACGCTGCTCACCGGCGGCAGCGACCGCATGATTCGCCGCTGGGACGCGGTGACCGGCGAGCCGATCGGAAACGTGGTCATGGGCGCGCCGGAGGATCCGCTCGCCGCCTTCGCGGGCGATCCGGGCGCCGAGGTGTTTCGCGCCTGCGTCGCGTGTCACACCTTGAATCCCAATGATGGCGTTCGCGCCGGCCCCACGCTCGGTGGAGTTTTCGGCCGTAGGATCGCAACGCTCCCCGGCTACAATTTCTCCGACGCGCTCAAGAAGCTCGATATCGTGTGGACGCCGGAGACGGTCTCGAAACTATTCGAGGTCGGACCTCTGGCCTATACGCCCGGCACCAAGATGCCGGAGCAGCGGATCGGCTCGGCGGAGGATCGCGCCGCCTTGGTGAAGTTTCTGGAGAAAACGACCAAGACGCCGTGAGAACGGTCAACCGGCGTTCATTTCGTTGCGCGGACCAATTCGAGAACGGCATCGGCAAAGGCGTCCGGTGCTTCCTGCGGCAGATTGTGGCCGGCAGTCGGGATCACTCGACGCTGATAAGGGCCGGTAAAGTAGGCGGCGTGCTTGAGGGAGCTTTCCGGCGGCGAGAGGCCGCTGCCGTCGCCATGCAGTACGATCGTCGGGACCGAAATACGCGGCTTGGCGGCCAACGCCCGTTCGATCGCTTCCAGGCTCGGATCGCCGTCGGCGTAGCCGAAACGGTGGCGGTAGGAGTGGATCACGACATCGACAAAGTCTGGATTGTCGAATGAGGCAGCGGTGCGGTCGTAAGTCGCGTCGTCGAATCGCCAATTCGGCGACCACAATTGCCAGATGAATCGACAAAACTCGTGCCGGTTGGCCTCAAGTCCCGCGCGGCCCCGTTCGGTGTGAAAGTAGTATTGATACCAAAGCCGGTGCTCCTGCTCCGCGGACGCCGGTTTGGTCGACCCGGCAATGTCCTGGATGTTGTAGCCGTTGGCCGAGACCAGGCCGAGTACGCGCTCCGGCCAGAGTGCGGCGACGATGCAGGCGGCGCGCCCGCCCCAGTCGTAGCCGGCGAGCACGGCGCGTTCGATCACGAGCGCGTCGATGAACTCCTTGAGGTCGTTGCCCAGCGCCGCCTGCTGGCCCGAGCGCAGCGTGTCGGACGCGAGGAAACGGGTCGCACCATAGCCGCGCAGATAGGGCACGATCACCCGGCATCCGGTCTCAACGAGCGGGGGCACCACCTCGTCGTAGGTGCGGGGGTCGTAGGGAAATCCATGCATGAGCAGGACCGCAATGCCATCTGTCGGCCCGCTTTCCTCGTACGCGATGTCCAGCACGCTGGTGCGGACGCGCTTGAGAACGGCTCGCTGGTTCATGGCGTGCCGCTCAGGTCTCGGGCTTGCCGGCGCGCTCCTGCTCCTCGCGCTCGCGCAGGTAATCTTCGGTCGTGCGAGCCTTGGGTCGTGGCGGGGCGGCGTAGGGATCGAACTCCTGCTCGGTGATCGCCATGACCCGGCAGTCCTCGCACATCTTGATCACGTCGAGGCGTTGCGCGGAATTCTGGAACATCCAGTGCTTGCCCTCGAGCTTGGCGGCGACGCGCTCGATCGTGCTTTTGACCCCGAACGGCTTGTTGCAGCGGATGCAGTGGAACGGCTCTTCCTCTTTGAGCACGCGTGCGCTCGCCGTCGCGGCGCGGAAATCGAGCTGCGGCCGCAGGGTGATCACTTTCTCCGGGCAAGTGGCCTTGCACAGCCCGCACTGCACGCAGGCGTCTTCGGCAAAGCGCAGCTGCGGGCGCTCCGGATTGTCGCTGAGTGCGCCGGTCGGGCAGGCTGACACGCAGGCGAGGCAGAGCGTGCAGCCCTCCACATTGATCTCGACCGCGCCGAACGGCGCGCCCGCGGGCAGCGCGATCACGTCGACGGGCATCGGCGCGGCACGCTGAAGCTCCCGCAGCGCAAGCCGCATGACGTCTCGCTTCGCTCCAACAGGCAGGAAGCTTGCGGGACAGGGCGCGACCTCCAGACTCCCGATCGCGCGCAGAGCATCGGCGAGAGTATCGGGGTCGTCAGTTTCGACCGTGGCCACACGCGTGCCGCCGAAGCCGAGCCCGGCGAGGATCGGCTCACCGAGTGCAAGCGTTCTCCGCAACCCTGTCACGTCATGGCGAGGCTTTGCGCGCAGCAGCAACCGCACCGACGCCACGCCGTAGGCAAACGCGGCAGCAATGGCTTCGAGCCCGATCTGGGTCACTTCATTGACCGCCACGGGCAAGACATTGGCCGGCAGACCGTCGCCGAAACGCGCGAGCGCGTCGATCAGCGGTGCACCATGGGCGTCGTCATGGACGAGCACGGTGGGCGGCTCTCGCCCCCCGGCGTCGCGATAAGCGGTGAGCAGTGCGCGTAGCTTGCGCAGCAGTACATCCGCCGGCGGCAGCGCGTAAGCGGCGGCGCCAGTCGGACAAACCGCGGCGCACTGTCCGCAGCCCGCGCAGACATATGCATCGATCACAACGTGATCGCCGGCCGGTGCGATCGCACCGGCTGGGCAGAGGTCGAGGCAGCGCGTGCAGCCGACGATTTGCGAGCGCGAGTGGGCGCAGAGATCGTCGGTGAAGGCGATGTAGCGCGGCTTGTCGAAGCTGCCAACGAGATCTCGTGCCTTGAGCACCGCCTTGACCACGGCCGTCGGATCGCCAGGATCGGCGCGCAGGTAGCCGTCGCGCAGATCGGATGCGGTGAAAAGCGGCGCGCCACCGGAGATGTCGAGCACGAGATCGCAGCGCGACACCGCGCCGTCGCGGGCCGCAGCGAAATTCAGCGCGCCGCGCGAGGACGGGACTGGTAGGGCATAGCCATCAACTGTGAGCTCGAATGCGCCGAGATACCCCTTGGCCAAGCGGATTGAGCCTTTCACCACCGGGAAATCGGTCACCCGCGGCGGCGCTACCTCGGCGGGCGGCGTGATCATCACCGTCACGTCGAGATGGTCCTTGAGCAGGTTGCCGGCCTCGATCGCCTGCTCGTCGCGCCCATAGATCAGGATCACGCCTTCGCTGTTGAGGCTGACGAAGGGAACCTCGGGCGCTGGCTCGGCGGCGGCGGCGAGCAATGCCGCCATTTTGGGACCCGCCGCATGCGCATCCTTCGACCAGCCGGCGGTCTCGCGGATGTTCGCGTATGTGACGTCGGCGCTGCCGGCTACTTCCGAAAACAGCGGCGTCTCCTGGGTGCAGCCCACGATCAGCGGCGCGCCGCCGGCCGCCGCCGCGCGGAACTTTTCGAGTTCGGCGCGGCAGAGCTGGCGCGCGGTCGAGACCTCGGCACCGCGACAGCCTTGCCGCACGGCCGAGCCGTCGAGCGGCATCGTGTCTTCGCACGAGCAGATCAAGATGTTTGGCGGCCGGTCGGCCATTTCGTCTCCGGCTGTGCGAGCGGCGCCATGTATTTCGCTCTCGTCATCAGCGCAGGCGGATGGCCCAGTAAGCGCCGTCTCGGGCGATTGGGCGAGCCGATGCCGGCTCCTGGAGCCCGCCTGCGGGCGTGACACCGGGCGGCTCTGGCCCCGGTGCGTAGCACGTTATAAGTATTACAAACAACCTTCGCGAGTCCGGGACCCAAATGCCCCTGCGAGAGCGCACGCGCTTGCGCACGTCGTCGAAGCCCGCGCTCGATCTGCCGCCGCCGTTTCGGCTGGTGACGCTGCGCGAGGTGGGCGACGCTTTTGCCCATGCTACCCGTGTGGCGACCGAGGAGGGGGCCGGCACGCTCGTCTACGTGGGTCGCTTCGACCTTGCGGAATTCGCGGTCGTGCTTGAGCCCGAGGAGCCGCTCAAGACTGCACGGCGCGCCGTCTACGCCGGCCTGACCGCGCTCGCCGATGCGCTGGCGGTGCACGCGCCGCCCGAGCGGCCCATCACCTTCGACTGGCCGGACGCCGTGCGCGTCAACGGTGGGCTCGTCGGCGGGGCGCGCCTCGCTTGGCCGCAGGGCGCCGAAGAGAACGAACCGCCGGCGTGGCTGGTGTTCGCCGCCATGATCCGCACGGTGGCGCTGGGGGACGAGGAACCGGGCTTGCGTCCGCTCTCCGCCGCGCTCGAGGAGGAAGGCTTCGATGATCTCGGATCCGGCCGTCTGGTGGAAAGCTTTGCCCGCCACCTCATGGTCGCGCTCGATGCCTGGCAGGAACACGGGTTCGGCGAGGTCGCGAAGAATTATCTCGCGCGGCTTGCGCCCGAGAGCGGGGTGCGTCGCGACATCGCTGAAAACGGCGATCTCCTCGTGCGGCGCGTCGTGACGAATGCGGGTACGGGCGACGTCGAGCCGCGCTCGCTGCTGCGCGCGCTGGGCCAGCCCTCATGGTTCGATCCCACGACCGGAGGGCCGCGGAAGTGAGGCTCTTGCGCACCATCCGTCTCGACCCGTCCGACACGTTCGTGTTCGAGCGCGCCGCCGACCCGGGCGAATGGGCGGTGTCGGGCGCCTTCATGTTCGCGGATGCCGATGCGGATGCGCTCGCGGGCAAGTCACGCGCGGCCTTTCGCGGCGGGTTTCTAGGCGTAGCCTCGTTCGGCTGGTCGACACTGGTGCAGATTGTGGCCGCGACGGAAGAGGATCGCCACGCGCTGGTCGACACGCTGGCAAAGCAACTGCGCGAGCGCCTCGGCGCGCCGGACTTCGGTGCAGCACGCGCGGCGGCGGAAGAAGAGGTCGCGTTCGCGGCCTCGCTTTGCGATCACCCCCACGACACGCTCATCGCCGTGCGCCGCACCTTCGAGGACGGCGCGATCCGCGAGGCGTTTCGCACGCTCCATCCGCGCGGCACGCGCAAGCCCATGCGCGCGTTCTCGTTCCTGGAGGTCGAGAGCGAAGAAGAGTCGAGCGAAGAGATACATCTTGTCGCGCTGGGGAAGGAGAAACGAAGTGATTGAACTGCATCAATGGAGCCCGCGACGTTGAGGCTCCTCGCAGGCAGTTCGTAGAGTCACTCCGCCTTTATATTCGCATCGCGGATGACCTTGCCCCATTTCGCCGACTCGCGGCGAATGCGCTCGGCGAACGCCTCCGGCGAGCTCACGATCGAAAAGATGAAATTGGGTGCAAGGAACTTTTCCCGAAAGCCCGGCTCGCCGAAGATGCGCTGTGTCTGCGCGTTGAGCTTGATCACGATGTCCTGCGGCGTGCCTTTGGGCGCGGCCAATCCGTACCATGACCCGGCTTCGTAACCCGGCAGCCCGCTTTCGGCGAGCGTGGGCACATCGGGATATTGCGCGATCCGCTCGGTGCTGCCGAAACCAAGCACGTTGAGCGCGCCCGCTTGCCACGGCTGCGCAACGAGCCCGATGCTGACGATGATCATCTGGATGTGACCGCCGATGAGGTCGGTGATCGCAGGCGCCGCGCCGCGGTAATGCACCGGCGTGAATCTGGTCCCGGTCATCCCCTCCAGTAGGACAATGTTGAGGTGTCCGCTCGACCCGATGCCAAAGGTTCCGTAATTGAGCTCGCCCGGTCGTTGTTTGGCGAAATTCACAAGGTCACCGAGCGTCCGCACCGGCAGCGATGGGTGCACGACCAGCGCCTGCGGGCTGATGCCGAGGCCGGTGATGGGGACAAAATCGTTGATCGGATCGTAGGGCAGCTTGCTGTAGATGTGAGGTGACGTGACGAAGGTCGCGTCGGCGGTGACCAGGAGCGTGTAGCCGTCGGGGGCGGACCGTGCCACGTATTCGGTGCCCACTTGGCCGGTGCCGCCGCCCGGCTTGTTTTCGATGACGACCTGTTGGCCCCAAGCCTCCGATAGCCGCTGGCCGAGCGCGCGGCCGAGCACATCGGTAATGCCGCCGGGCGCAAACGGCACCACGATATGAATGGGCTTGCTGGGATAAGGCTGTGACGATGCGCTGGTGCACCACGCGAACGCCAGGCCAAGGGCCAGGGTTGCAGCGCGGGCGAGCCGCGTTGTCTGCCGCAGCTCGCGCCGACTCCGTGTAGCCGACATAGTCTCATCCCATCACGGTTGCCGTGCCGTGGTATAGAGGGCCAGCAATATGTCGTCGAGGCATGATCGCAATGGCCGATTTCTGGCTCTCCTGCGGGCATCACCTGCTCGACCGCGATGACGGCGGCGGCCTCCTGGTCACAGATGAGTTCCTCAAGGCCTATCTCGCGCGGCCCGAACTTGCACCGCCGCAAACTGCATGTGTCGCCGAGCGCACCTTGCACGCGGCGATGCTCGACAATCCACGCCGCCCGGCAGCCGCCTCCGAGATCGCGGCGATCGCCGATGCCGACGCTCGCGAGAATTGGACCTTGATGATCGCGTTTCGCGACCATCTCGTCGGTCATAAGACGGTGGAGGCCGCCTATCTCGACCTCGTGCGTCGCGGCATGGGCGAGACGCCGCCGCTGTTCATCAACCAGCTCGTACATGTGATCCTGCGCAACCTGCTCGACGGCTGCGACGACGTCTTCATGCTGCGCGCGGCAGAATTGTTCTTCAGGCCGCAACGCCTCACCGTGCATGACGGCTCGCTGATTGCGGCCGACGAGGAGAATGTCGCAGCTGGAAGCCCCCAGCCAGCCTCGCCACTCGTTGCCATGCTCGGCTTGCCGGTTGCGGGCGAGATCGACGTGCTCAACGACGGCAATGCCGAACGCTATTGGGAGCGCAGCGATCTTTTCGACATGGCGCTCGATCTTACGGCTGGACGGCGCGGGCTCGACGCGCTCGGCAAGGTGATCGAGCAGTGGATCGCGCATCTTCTGTCGGTCGAGGTCGAGATCGAGCCGCTGATCGAGGCGGCCAATGTCAATCTTACCTGGTATGTCGGCCTCGATGCCGAGGCGACTGGGATCGGGGACGCGCTGTGGACTGGCGGCGAGGTCGACCAAGCGGCGCGGGAGCGCGTCATCGGCCTTTGCCGGCTCACGTTCCGCAATCCCGAAGCCGTCCTGGACAAGGCTAAAGGCGAGCCCATCTATCTGATATTGGCGATGACGCCCGAGCGGATGCTGCGCATGAAGCCGCAAAATCTCGTGACCGGCCTTCCGATCGCCCATCTCGAGGCCGTGTCGTGAACGTCCCCGCGCATGCCAAGATTGCGGTCGGTGTCGTGGTCGAGCGCCGCAAGGCGCAGAGCCCCTGGGTCGATTTCACCTGGAAGCCGGTCACGGCACTGGCCGGACTGCCTGAGGCCTCGCCATGGACCACGCTATCGCAAGATGGCGACGGGACAACTTTTTATGCCGGTGGCGCCGAGATCGAGCTCTATCGCACCGAGACCACCAATTACCGCGACAATCTCGGCTCGGGCGCGCCCATGCTCTGGGTTGCGCTGCGGCCGACGGGCGTCGAGCCGCCGTACGAGATTTTCGCGGTCACCGCCGATCCCGCCGAGGGCGAAGCCTGGACCGAAGCGGGTGGCGATCTCGTCGATGTGGTGCCGATGCCGGAGGCCGTGCGCTTGGCGATCGATGCCTTCGTCGCCGAGCATCATGTCGAGCAACCGTTCCACAAGCGCGAGCGCGACCGCGCCGATCCGGAGGCGCTGGCGCGGCGCCGACCGATGCAGAAAGAACGCGAATGAGCGAGACGGAAAACTTCATCACGCGCTGGTCGCGGCGCAAGCGCAAGGCGGCGGAGGACGCCGAGGCAACGCGGTCTTCCGGTGCGGTCGACGCGGCGCCGGAAGGCGCGCACCCAAACGAAGATCAGCGCGAGGGCGGCGACGCGCCACGCGGCGGCGCGAGCGACCGGCCCGAGTCGGCGCCCGATCCAACGAAGTTGCCGCCGATCGAAACAATCACCGCGGAGAGCGACATCCGCGCTTTTCTCGCGCCCGGCGTGCCGCCCGAATTGACCCGTGCGGCGCTTCGTCGCGCGTGGGCCGCCGATCCTAAGATCCGGGATTTCGTGGGCCTTGCCGACTACGACTGGGATTTCAACGCGCCGGGGGCGATGACAGGTTTCGGATCGCTGGAAATGACCGACGAGCTGCGGCAGCAGATAGCGCGAATGGTTGGCGGCAACCTTGCCAACGAGGCGACCGACAGTCCCGCTCAAACTTCGGCAGAGGTGCAGGGCAAGTCTGCACCGGCTGAAACGTCGACTGAATCGGTCGCCACCGTCGCCGAGATGTCCACGCAACAGGTTCAAAGCGATGCTGGGACATCGCAAAATGAGCGCATCGGAGCGCAAAATGAACCACGCAACTCTGAAGCGCTTTCGCAGCGCAGCAAAGTAGATATTGCATCGCGAAATAGTTCAGAAAACACCAATAACGATCAATTGATTGAGAAACGGCCGCACGGGCGCGCTTTGCCTAAGTGATAAGTGGGCTCATAGCCTCGGGCTATTGACCGTTGCTCGCCGCGGGCGGTACTTTTGTACAGTCGAATTAGAATAAAAACGAAAAACGCCGATGAGGGACGTAGGACTTGATGAGGCGATCCGCGTTGCCGGCGGTATCGGCGCGCTTGCGCGAAAAATTGGCATCTCCCAGCCTTCGGTGTCGAACTGGTCGCGCGTTCCTGCCGAACGCGTAGTGTCGGTTGAAGCCGCGACTGGCGTGAGCCGAGCGATTCTGCGGCCCGACCTCTACGCTGAACATCCCGGCACGGCCGGCGACGTTGACGAGGTCGACGCTGCGCGGGCGCAAGAATACGCGTTGCTCTCGGTGTTGCTCGCACGCGCGCCCGATGCCGGACTGCTTGAGCGTCTCGGCACATTGCGCGGCGATGCGAGCCCGCTCGGACTGGCGCATGTCGCGCTCGCAGAGGCGGCGCAGCGCACCAATGTCGAGCGCCTCGAGCGCGAATATTTCGATCTTTTCATCGGTCTCGGGCGCGGAGAGCTCTTGCCTTACGCATCCTATTATCTCACCGGCTTCCTGCACGAGCGTCCGCTCGCGCGCCTGCGCGCGCATCTCGTCAAGCTCGGGCTCGAACGGACGCCTGGCCAAGCGGAGCCCGAGGACCACGCGGCGATTCTGTGCGAGATCATGGCAGGGCTTGCGAGCCGCCGCTTCGCCACCCCTTCCGGTTCCGATCGCGAGCTGTTCGAGCAGCATCTCGCGCCGTGGATCGGGCGCTTCTTCGCCGATCTGGAACAGGCCGAGGCCGCGGATTTCTACCGGGGAGTAGGAAGGCTCGGCCGGGTGTTTATAGACATCGAAACCGATGCTTTCGCGCTGCCCTCGTGAGCAGCGCAGAGGCAAAGAGGGAACATAGGAGGAGACGGCGATGAAACGAGAACGCAAGACGACGCTCGGCCGTCGCGAATTCCTTCGCACGCTGGGCGCGGGCGCGACCGTCGCGGCCGCAGCCGCCACACCGCTGGCGGACGAAGCTCGCGCCGACACCGAAAGCAACGATGAGAAGCGCAAGTCTCGGTACCAGGCGAACTCGCCGGAGGTTCAAACCTTCTATCGGGTCAACCGGTATCCGAGCTGAGGGAGGCAGCCGTGCTGATCAAGAGAACGGAACGTCACGCTCGCCGCGGCGCGCTCGCTGGCGCCCTGCAAGGCTCATCGGATGGCGCGCTCGATCGTCGCGCTTTTCTGCGCCGCTCCGGCCTCGTAGCCGGCGGTCTCGCCACGCTCGGCGCATTGCCGCTCGCGAGCGTGCGCAAGGCCGAGGCAGGTCCTCCGCCGCCCGCCGGCGCGCAAGTCACCATCCGCAAGAACATCTGCACGCATTGCTCGGTCGGCTGCACGGTGGTGGCGGAAGTTGCGAACGGCGTATGGATTGGCCAGGAGCCCGGCTGGGATTCGCCGATCAACCGCGGCTCGCATTGCGCCAAGGGCGCCTCGGTGCGCGAGCTCGTGCACGGCGATCGGCGCCTGAAATATCCGATGAAGCTCGTCAACGGCCAGTGGACGCGCGTGAGCTGGGACCAGGCCATCGACGAGATCGGCGCCAAGCTCACCGCGATCCGCGAGAAGTCGGGTCCGGACTCCGTGTATTGGCTCGGCTCGGCCAAGTTCTCCAACGAAGGGTCGTATCTCTATCGCAAGTTCGCGGCGTTCTGGGGCACCAACAACGTCGACCATCAAGCGCGCATCTGTCATTCGACGACGGTCGCGGGCGTGGCCAATACGTGGGGCTACGGGGCGATGACCAACAGCTACAACGACATCCGCAACTCCAAGACGCTCATGATCATGGGCGGCAATCCGGCGGAAGCGCATCCGGTGTCATTGCAGCATCTGCTCGAAGGCAAGGAGCTCAACCGCGCCAACTTCATCTCGGTCGATCCACGCCTGACGCGCACCAGCGCTCATGCGACGGAATATGTGCGCGTGCGACCGGGCACCCACATCCCGACGATCTACGGAATGCTCTGGCACATTTTCCAGAACGGCTGGGAGGACAAGGAGTTCATCAAGCAGCGCGTCTACGGCATGGACGATGTCCGCAAGGAAGTCGAGAAATGGACACCCGATGAGGTCGAGCGCGTGACCGGTCTGCCGGAGGCGCAAGTCAAGCGCGTCGCCGAGATGTTCGCCAAGCAGAAGCCCTCGACGCTGATCTGGGCGATGGGGCAAACTCAGTTCACCGTCGGCACCGCCAATGTTCGCGCCAGCTGCATTCTGTTGCTGGCAACCGGCAACGTCGGCAACTTCGGAAACGGCGCCAACATTTTCCGCGGCCATTGCAACGTGCAAGGCGCGACCGACCTCGGTCTCGATATCGTAACGTTGCCGCTTTACTACGGTCTGGTGGAAGGCGCGTGGAAGCACTGGTGCCGGGTCTGGGAAGTCGACTACGACTGGATGCTCTCCCGCTTCGACTCCAAACAGATCATGGAAGCGCCCGGCATTCCGTCGACGCGCTGGTTCGACGCGACCCTGCTGCCGAAGGACCAGGTCGCGCAGAAGGACAATGTCAAGGCGATGCTGGTGTTCGGACACGGCGGCAACACCATCACCCGCATGCCACAAGCGGCCAAGGGGATCGAAAAACTCGATCTGCTCGTGGTCGGCGACCCGCATCCCACCACCTGGGCTGCCCTCAGCGAGCGCAAGAACGACACCTATCTGCTGCCGATCTGCACCCAGTTCGAGACCTCGGGCTCGCGCACGGCGTCGAACCGCTCGCTGCAATGGGGCGAACAAATCGTCAAACCGATCTTCGAGTCCAAGGACGATTACGAGGTCATGTATCTGCTGGCGAAACGGCTCGGCCTCGCCGACCGGATGTTCAAGAACATCAAGGTCGAGGGCGACCGGCCCGTCTCCGAGGACATCCTGCGCGAGATCAATCGCGGCGGCTGGTCGACCGGCTATTGCGGCCAGTCGCCGGAGCGCCTCAAGCTCCACATGGCCAACCAGAAGGACTTCGAGCTCGTCAGCTTGCGGGCCAAGGACGGTCCCGCCAAGGGCGATCGGCACCCACACGCTCTACAACACCAATCTGCACGTGAAGGACGGCGGCAGCACCTTCCGCGCCCGCTTCGGCGTGGAGCGCGAGGTCAAGCTCCCCGACGGCAGCACGCGCAAGGACAACCTTCTGGCCGAAGGCTCCTATTCGCTAGGCTCGGAGATCAAGGACGGTTACCCCGAATTCACCTATGGGGTGCTCAAGAAACTCGGTTGGGACAACGATCTCACCGCGGCCGAGAAAGCGGTGATCGAGCGCATCGGCGGCAACAATCCCGATGGCGTGTCCTGGTCGATTGACCTCTCCGGCGGCATCCAGCGGGTGGCCATGGCGCACGGTTGCATCCACTACGGCAACGGCAAGGCACGCGCCAATGCGTGGAACCTGCCCGATCCGATTCCGGTGCACCGCGAGCCGATCTATACACCGAGGCCCGACCTTGTCGCCAAATATCCGACGCGGCCCGACGCCAAGGAGTTCCGTGTGCCGAATGCCGGCTTCACGGTGCAGAAGACGGCGGTGGAGAAGGGAATCGCCAAGCAGTTCCCGCTGATTCTCACCTCCGGGCGCCTCGTGGAGTACGAAGGTGGCGGCGAGGAGACGCGTTCCAACAAATGGCTCGCCGAACTGCAGCAGGACATGTTCATCGAGATCAATCCTGCCGACGCGGCCGAGCGCGGCATCAGGGACGGAGCTTGGGTCTTCGTCTGGGGGCCGGAGATGGAAAGCGGAAAGGCCACTCGCATGAAGGCGTTCGTCACGGAGCGCGTCGGCAAAGGTGTGACATGGTGCCCGTTCCACTTCGCCGGCTGGTTCCAGAGCGTCGACCAGCGCGGGAAATATCCGCAGGGTGCCGACCCGATCGTGCTCGGCGAGAGCGTGAACACGATCACGACTTATGGGTTCGATCCGGTCACTGGGATGCAAGAGCCCAAAGCCACGCTCTGTCAGATCAAGGCCGCTTAAGGAGGCTCGACAATGGCTCGGATGAAATTTCTCTGCGACGCCGACCGTTGCATCGAGTGCAACGCTTGCGTCACTGCCTGCAAGAACGAGCACGAAGTGCCGTGGGGCATCAACCGCCGGCGCGTCGTCACCATCAACGACGGTAAGCCGGGCGAGCGCTCGGTCTCCATGGCTTGCATGCATTGCACCGACGCGCCCTGCCAGGCGGTCTGCCCG
Source organism: Alphaproteobacteria bacterium (assembly GCA_005883445.1). Taxonomy (GTDB): domain Bacteria; phylum Pseudomonadota; class Alphaproteobacteria; order Rhizobiales; family Xanthobacteraceae; genus VAZQ01. The sequence continues at coordinate 16,440 of VAZL01000216.1, forward strand.
GTGAACTGCTTCTACACCACCGCCGACGGAGTGGTGTTGCACTCCAAGGACCTCTGCATCGGCTGCGGCTATTGCTTCTACGCCTGCCCATTTGGCGCGCCGCAATATCCGAGAGTCGGCAACTTTGGCTCGCGCGGCAAGATGGACAAATGCACCTATTGCGCCGGCGGTCCGGAGGCAGACGGCTCGCTGGCCGAGTACGAGAAGTACGGCACCAATCGTCTGGCCGAAGGCAAATTGCCGCTCTGCGCGGAGATGTGCTCGACCAAGTCGCTGTTGGCCGGCGACGGCGAGATCATCGCGCAGATCTACAAGGAGCGGGTCGTCAAGCGCGGCTACGGCTCGGGCGCCTGGGGCTGGAAAACGGCATACCGCGAGACGATCGCATCATAGATGCGCGCACGGCGTCCACCCGCTTTGCGTGTCATGCTGGCCCGCGATGAAGTCGCGGGCAGGCGCGAGCGGGTATCGGATCATCACCGGCCCATGGTCGATAGGTGCGTAAGGCGAGCGCCACGGATACCGGATCATTCGCTGTCGCTGAGGATGACGGCTAACAAGGAGGAAATACTATGGCGATGCTAGTCAGCCGCATCCGTTTCATCGTCGGTGCGATGGCGCTCGCGCTGATCGTCGCCGTGGCGGCTCCCGCGGGCGCCCAGCAGCGCAACCCGGACAGCTCGGTCAATCCGACGGCGAGCTCGGTGAAGGAGGATCAGCTTCTCAACGAGCTCAACAGAATCAGCGGCCGCTGCACGATCCCCGACCAGAAGGCCTGCACGATCGAGCAGCCCGCCGGCCGCGATTGGCGGCACTTCCACCAGGTCACGCTGCGCTGGATCGGCGCCATCTCCATTCTCGGCATGCTCGCTATCCTTGTTGTCTTCTATTTGGTCCGCGGCATGGTCCGCATCGAATCGGGACGCTCCGGGCGCGTGCTGGTGCGCTTCTCCGCCTTCGAGCGCTTCGTGCACTGGATGACGGCCAGCTGCTTCGTCATCCTCGCCATTTCCGGCCTCAACATCACGTTCGGCAAACCGTTGCTGTTACCCCTGA
>VAZL01000558.1 GCA_005883445.1 Alphaproteobacteria bacterium
GGGCGAGGACCTCGCCATCATGCTCTACACCTCCGGCACGACCGGGCGCCCCAAGGGCGTGATGCTCAATTTCGACAATCTCATCATCTCGGCGGTCAACGGCAATCTGTTCGACCAGCTCGGTCCCGACGAAGAGGTCGTCGCCTATCTCCCGCTCGCCTGGGTCGGCGATCACGTGTTTTCGTACGCGCAGCCCTTCACCGCCGGCTTCTGCGTCAATTGTCCGGAGAGCCCGGAAACCGTGAGCGAGGACCGGCGCGAAATCGGCACCACCTACGCCTTTGCACCCCCGCGCATCTACGAGAACCTCATTACCCTGACCATGGTGCGGATGGAGGACGCGGGCCGTTTGAAACGCCACATGTTCCGCTACTTCATCGCGGTGGCGCGGCGCTGGGGCGAGAAAATCCTCAACCGCGAGAAAGTGCCGCTGCATGCGCGGCTCCTATACTGGCTCGGCGAGCTGTTGGTCTACGGACCGCTCAAGAACCGGCTCGGCGTTTCCCGCATCCGCCTCGCCTATACGGCAGGGGAAGCAATCGGGCCGGAAATCTTCAGGTTCTGGCGCTCGCTCGGCGTCAACCTCAAGCAGCTCTACGGGCAGACCGAGGCCTCCGTCTACATCACCGCCCAGCCGGATGGCGAAATCTACGCCGAAACGGTCGGCAAGCCGAACATCGGCGTCGATGTCAAGATCGCCGAGAACGGGGAAGTGCTGTTCAAGTCGCCCGGTGTGTTCCTGGGCTACTACAAGGACCCGCAGCAAACTGCGCAGACCAAGACTCCCGACGGATGGGTGCACACAGGCGATGCCGGCTTCATCGATCCCAAGACCGGCCATCTCAAGATCATCGATCGGGCCAAGGACGTCGGGCGCCTCAACGACGGGTCGCTGCTCGCGCCGAAATACATCGAGAACAAGCTCAAGTTCTATCCCAATATCCGCGAAGCCGTGGTCTACGGCGACAAGCGTGACTGCGTCTGCGCCATGTTGAACATCGACCTCACCGCGGTCGGAAACTGGGCCGAGCGCAACAATATCGTCTATGGCTCCTATCAGGAGCTGGCGGCGCATCCGCGGGTCTACGACATGCTCGCTGAACATGTGGAGGAGGTGAACCGTTCGCTGGCGGAGGAGAAGGCCATGGCGGGGGCGCAGATTCGACGCTTTCTCATTCTGCATAAGGAACTCGATGCCGACGACGGCGAAGTCACGCGCACCCAGAAGGTGCGCCGTGGTTTCGTCGCGGAACGTTATGCGCCTTTGATCACTGCGCTCTACAATGGCTCGCGCGAGGCCGACATTTCCACCGAGGTAACGTTCGAGGACGGTCGCAAGGGCATGCTCTCCGCTCGCGTCAAAATCCGCGACGTGCGCACTGTGCCGGTGCCTGCGATGGAGAAAGCGGCATGACCGGCATGAACGTGCCGCGATCGCGATGCGCTCGTTCTCCCCATGGGAAAGGCGGCAAGGCGAGCCGGCGGCGCGAGGGGCGTCATCGCACGCGCGGAGTCGGGGCATGAGGGCGCCGAGCGAACACGAAATCGCCGCTGGCAACGTGCTGCTCGCGGTCGAGGACGTGTCGCTCGCCTTCGGCGGCGTCAAGGCGGTGGCCGGCGTCTCGTTCGATATCCGTAAAGGCGAGATCCGCGCCATTATCGGCCCGAACGGGGCGGGCAAGACCTCGCTGCTCAACATCATCAACGGCTTCTATCAGCCGCAGCACGGCCGCATCACCTTCAAGGGCAGGCCGCGCGCGGCGATGCGGCCCTACGATGCGGCGCTGGGCGGCATCGCGCGCACGTTTCAGAACGTTGCGCTGTTCAAGGGCATGACCGCGCTCGACAACATCATGGCGGGGCGCACGCTGAAGATGCGCCGCGGGCTATTCTGGCAGTTGTTGCGGATCGGGCCGGCGCTGGCGGAAGAGATCGAGCAGCGCCGCCGTGTCGAGGAGATCATCGACTTTCTCAAGATCCAGCACATCCGCAAGATCCAGGTCGGGAAGCTGCCTTACGGTCTGCAGAAGCGGGTCGAACTCGGCCGCGCGCTTGCCATGGAGCCCGACCTGCTCTTGCTCGACGAGCCGATGGCCGGGATGAATCTCGAGGAGAAGGAGGACATGTCCCGCTTCATCCTCGACGTTAACGCGCATTACGGCACCACCATCGCGTTGATCGAGCACGACATGGGCGTGGTGATGGATCTGTCCGATCGTGTCCTCGTGCTCGATCACGGCGTCAAGATCGCCGACGGCACGCCGGCGGAGGTCCAGGCCGATCAGGCCGTGATCGACGCCTATCTCGGCCTGAGCCACTGAGGGCGCGCGATGCTGGGTCCGGTTCTCGAAACGCTGATCGGGGGCCTCATGACCGGGGTGCTCTACTCGCTGGTCGCCCTCGGATTCGTGCTGATCTTCAAGGCTTCGGGCGTGTTCAACTTCGCGCAAGGGGCGATGGTGCTATTCGCCGCGCTGTCGTTGGCGCGGCTTTCCGAGTTCATGCCGCTCGTCCTCGCATTCGCGTTCTCCGTCCTCATCATGATTGCGCTCGCCTATGCGATCGAGTTCCTGGTGCTGCGCCACCTGGTCAATCAGGAGGGCATCATCCTGTTCATGGCCACGCTCGGGATTGCTTACTTTCTCGAAGGCTTCGGACAGACCCTCTGGGGCAGCGATATCTACAAGATCGGGCTGGGGCTGCCGACGAATCCGATTTTCATTCTCGAGTCCGTCTTTCCCGGCGGGCTCTTGATCGATCCCGTCGAGCTCATCGCCGCGATCATCTGCGCCGTGATGGTGCTCGTGCTGGCGGTGTTCTTTCAGGTGACGCGGGTCGGCCGGGCGTTGCGCGCGGTCGCCGACGATCACCAGGCCGCGCAATCCGTCGGCATCCCGCTCAACCAGATCTGGTTGATGGTGTGGGCGGTATCGGGGCTCGTCGCGTTGGTAGCCGGCATGATGTGGGGCGCCAAGCTCGGAGTGCAGTTTTCCCTTTCGCTCATCGCGCTCAAGGCGCTGCCGGTGCTCATCCTCGGCGGCCTGACCTCGATCCCGGGCGCGATCGTCGGCGGACTGATCATCGGCGCCGGCGAAAAGCTCGCGGAGGTGCTGCTTGCCCCGGTCCTCATCCGCACCTTCGATCTCGCCGGCGGCGGTATCGAGAATTGGTTCGCCTACGTGCTCGCGCTCGCATTCCTGCTCGTGCGTCCGCAGGGCCTGTTCGGCGAGCGCATCATCGAGCGAGTGTGAGGCCCCGTGTTCTATCGCGAAGTCGGCCAGTTCAAGACCTCTTACGACGCCGACGAGGCGATCTTTCCGATCGCGCAGGATCGCTGGTCCGTCATCGTCCTGATCGCGTTCGCGTCTCTCGGAGTGCCGCTGTTCGCCGGCCAATATCTTTATACCGAGGTGCTGATTCCGGTGCTCATCCTCTCGATCGCCGCGATCGGGCTCAACATCCTCACCGGCTATTGCGGGCAGCTCTCGCTCGGCTCCGGCGGCTTCATGGCGGTGGGTGCCTACGCCGCCTACAACCTCGCGCTGCGGCTGCCGGAAACCAACATCATCCTGGTCTTCCTGTTCGCCGGCGTGATGGCGATGCTGGTTGGCCTCTTGTTCGGGCTGCCCTCCCTGCGCATCAAGGGATTTTATCTCGCGGTCGCGACGCTGGCCTCCCAGTTCTTTCTCGAGTGGGCCTTCGCGCGCGTCAAATGGTTCACCAATTACGCGCCATCGGGTTCGGTCGCGGTCGGCCGGATCGAGCTGTTCGGCATTCCGATCGACACGCCGGGAAAGACCTACATCTTCGTGCTCGCGATTACGGTCGTGCTCACCCTCGCCGCCAAAAATCTGGTGCGCGGCCGCATCGGGCGCATGTGGATGGCCATTCGCGACATGGATATCGCGGCCGAGATCATCGGCATCAGGCCGCTGCATGCCAAGCTCTCGGCCTTCGCGGTATCCTCGTTCTATATCGGGGTTGCGGGCGCGCTGTGGGCATTCCTGCGGCTCGGCTCGTGGGAGCCGCTGGCGTTCGATGTCAACCGCTCGTTCCAGGTGCTGTTCATGATCATCATCGGCGGGCTCGGCACCCTGCTGGGATCGTTTCTCGGCGCCGCCTTCATCGTATTAGTTCCGATTTTTCTCAACCAGCTGCCGTCGTGGCTCGGGATCGCGATGTCGACCGCCATGATCTCGCACATCGAGTTCATGTTGTTCGGGGCCATGATCGTGCTGTTCTTGATTGCCGAGCCGCACGGGCTTGCACGGCTGTGGGCGATCGGCAAGGAAAAGCTTCGGCTATGGCCGTTCCCGTATTGAGACCGCGACAATTCGACGGGCGGGTCAGGCGCGTCGATGGAGGAATGCCGATGACTGGCAAGACGATGAGTGGAATACGTGTGGGGATCGCGCTCGCGGGTGCCGTGGCGGTGGCCGCGCCGGCGCTGGCGCAGAACGAGCAGTTCATCCCCAACCTGGTGTACCGAACCGGCGCCTACGCCCCGAACGGCGTTCCGTTCGCCAATGGCATCGCCGACTACTACAGGCTCATCAACGAACGCGATGGCGGCATCAACGGCGTCAAGATCGTATTCGAGGAATGCGATACCGGCTATGCCACCGACCGCGGCGTGGAGTGCTACGAGCGCCTCAAGGGCAAGGGTCCGACCGGCGCCGCCTACGTCATCCCGCTCTCGACCGGCATCACGTTCGCGCTCACGGAGAAGACGACGGTCGACAAGATTCCGATCATCTCCATGGGCTACGGACGCTCGGAGTCGCGCGACGGCTCGGTGTTCCAGTGGAACTTCCCGCTGCTCGGCACCTATTGGACGGCCGCCGACATCATCCTGCAGCACATCGCCAAGAAGGAAGGCGGGTTCGACAAGCTCAAGGGCAAGAAGATCGCGCTGGTCTATCACGACTCGCCCTACGGCAAGGAGCCGATCGCCCTGCTGCAGAAGCGCGCGCAGATGCACGGATTCGAGACCCTGTTCCTGCCGGTCACGCATCCCGGCGTCGAGCAGAAGGCGACCTGGCTGCAGATCCGCCAGAACCGTCCCGACTACGTGCTGCTGTGGGGCTGGGGCGTGATGAATTCGACCGCCATCAAGGAGGCGGTTGCCGTCGGCTATCCGCGCGAGAAGATGTACGGCGTGTGGTGGTCAGGGGCTGAGCCGGACGTGCGGCCGGCCGAAGACGGCGCCAAGGGATACAACTCCGCCGCTCTTCAGCACACCGCAGGTCAATTCAAGCTGCATGAGGATTTGAAGAAGTACCTCTACGACAAGGGCCTGGGCGCGGCGAAATGGGAGGAGACGGGCGAGATCCTGTACGTGCGCGGATTGATCAACGCCATGCTCGGCGTCGAGGCCATCCGCACCGCGCAGGAGCGGTTCGGCAAGAAGCCGCTCACCGGCGAGCAGGTGCGCTGGGGCCTCGAAAACCTCGACATCAGCGCCGATCGCATCAAGCAGCTCGGCTTCGAGGGCGAACTGCGGCCGATCAAGGTGTCCTGCGCCGATCATGAGGGCACGCGCACGGGTCGCATCCAGACCTGGGACGGCAAAAAATGGAATATCGCGTCGGATTGGCTCACGTCCGACGACTCGGTGATCGCTCCCATGGTCAAGGAGGCCGCGGCAAAGTATGCGGCTGAAAAGAAGCTCACGCCCGGGTGTCTCGTGACGAACTGATGGGCTCCGATCGCAATTTGCAGGGGGCGGCGATGCCGCCTCCTGCTCCCGCTGCGAGCGCAGGCGCGGATCGCGTCGCAGCGACACCGTCCGCGACGCCGATCCTTTCGGTCAACAATATCGAGGTGGTCTACGATCACGTCATCCTCGTGCTCAAGGGGGTGTCGCTTACGGTTCCCAAGGGCCAGATCGTCGCGCTCCTTGGCGCCAACGGCGCCGGCAAATCGACCACGCTGAAGGCAATCTCCAATCTCCTGTCCGC
>VAZL01000309.1 GCA_005883445.1 Alphaproteobacteria bacterium
AGGCGGCGGCGGCAAGCGGATGGCGCCGCTCGGCGCCGAAGGTCAGCGCAAATAGCAGCAGCGTCATCGTGACGAGAAAGCCCAGCGTTTGGTAGAGCGCGATGGCGGCGGCGGTGATCGCGACGATCCGTGCCGCGTGCGGCAGATCCTCCCATCGAACGGTCGCGAAGGGCGCGCTCTCGTTCGCGCGCAGGATGAGCAGCAGACCGAACAAGATCACTAGCCCGGCGACGAGCTTCGGCATCATGCCCGCGCCGGGAAACGACAGTGTCCCGACCGGCAAATCGCCGCTGAGCGCAAACACCAAGAGGCCGAAGGCGACAAAGACGCCGCCGGCGATGTGGTCGCTACGCAGAGTCACGGTCTCTCCGTTCCCCTCGCTCTGATCTCCCCATCCGCTTCCCCAAGCGTCTTGGCGTAGGAAGGGCGAGGGCCGGGCGCCGAGGTTGCACGCTCCGCAATCGGTAATCGGGCGCGACTACCCCTCGACTTTGCCGATGGAGCGGATCGCGGCTTCGATGCGCTTGCTATCGGCATCCCAGAATGCCGCGAATTCCGGCTGGTCCATGTACGCAAGCTCCTGGCCGAGATTGGCGAGCGCCGCTTTGAACTGTTCGCCGTGCGCCGCCTTGTTCAGCACCTCGCGCCAATAGGTGACGACGTTCGCCGGCGTGCCCTTGGGCGCGAACAGGCCGACCCAGAGATAATATTCGACGTCGTAGCCGGCCTCCTTCATGGTCGGCACATCGGGCAGCGCCGGCGAGCGCTCCCTGCCGAACAAAGCGAGTGGACGCGCCTTGCCGGCCTTGATCTGGGAGAGGCTTGCCGAAATCGAGGAGACTAGTACCTGGGAATTGTTGCCGAGGAAGGCGGTCAACGCCGGCCCGCCGCCCTGGGTCGGCAAATGCCGCAGTTTCAATCCGCCGGCCGCCGCGGTGAACAGCGCGGTCGGAATGTGGAGCGCGCCATAAAGGCCCGACGAACTGAAGACGATTTCGTTCGGACGCTTCTTGGCGTCGTCGACCAGCTCGTTGAGGGTCTTGTAGGGCTGCTCATCATTGACGATCAGCACGCATGGATCGGCCACGAAGCGCGCGATCGGGATGAAGTCGGCATTGGTGAATTTCGGCTGCCGACCGAACAGCCGGTCGACTTCGGCGAAGCCGGAAATCGAGGTCAGATGGGAAAGCAGCGTATAGCCGTCCGGCTTGGCATTGGCAGCGAACTGCGCGCCAACCTGGCCAGCCGCGCCGGACTTGGTTTCGATCACCACCGGCTTCTGCACCATCGGCTCGACCACCGCGGCGAGCGGACGCATGACGACATCGACCGCGCCGCCCGGCGGAAACGGGTTGATGATGGTGATGGCGCGGGTCGGATAGGCGTCTTGCGCGAAGGACGCCTTGAGGGCGGCCGCTGCGGCAGCGGAGCCGAAGACGAAGCTGCGTCGATCCACGCTGTCCTCCCGAGTTGCGCCGGGCTTGAGGCCGCGCCGGTTGCGTGCGAGCCGCGATGCTAGGAGGCGCGCCCGGTAGGGTCAACCTCGCGCGTCCGCGGCATAAGGGATCGTGCGATCGCTACTCGATGATCGCGACGGCGCGCGTCCAGCCCGCGGAACCGCCGCGCACTTTGACCGGAAAGCAGCTCACCATGAAGCCCTCGGCTGGCAGCGCTTCGAGATTGTTGAGCTTCTCGATATGGCAATAGCCGATCTCGCGGCCGGCTTTGTGGCCTTCCCAGATCAGACTCGCATCGCGGGTGGCAAGATATTTCTCCTTGGTGTGCACGAACGGCGCGTCCCAGCTCCAGCCGTCAGTGCCGGTCACGCGCACGCCGCGCTCGAGCAGGTAGAGGGTTGCCTCGCGGCCCATGCCGCAACCCTTGGCGACATAATCGGGACGGCCGTAGGCCGCGCCCGCGCTCGTGTTCACCAGCACGATCTCGAGCGGCGCGAGCCTATGATCGATGCGTTTGAGCTCGGCTTCAACGTCGCGCGCGCTGGCGACGTAACCATCAGGGAAATGACGGAAGTTGAGCTTGATGGCGGGTTGAAAGCACCATTCGAGCGGGACCTCGTCGATTGTGATCGCGCGCTTGCCGCGATCCATGGTGGAGGCGAAATGCCACGGGGCGTCGAGGTGTGTGGTGTTGTGGGTCGAGAGCCGGATCCACTCGATCGCCCAGCCCTCCCGATCTGGCAAATCCTCCTCCCGCAAGCCGGGAAAGAACTTGACCACGTCCGCCGCCGTCTGCCGGTGGGTGAAATAGTCGATCTTCGGGCCGTAGCCCGGGGGATCGGCGGCGACGTCGTTTTCCAGCGGCACGGAAATGTCGATGAACTTGCGTGCCATGAGCAGCACTCCTTATGCTTCAAATTCGCAGTCACGTCCCCCACGGCGTGGGGTGACGGCAAGAGCACACGCCAGCGAGGACATCACCATGCCGGCCTATTGGGTTGCGCGGTCGAAGATTAACGACCCGGTCGAATACAAGAAGTACACCGACCTCGTGCCGGGGATCATCGCCAAGTTCGGCGGCAAGGTGCTCGCGCGCGGCGGCCGCTATCAGGTCATGGAAGGGCCGGCAAAATTCCACCGCTTCGTGGTGATCGAGTTTCCGACCTTCGAGCAGGGCGTCGCCTGCTTCACCTCGCCCGAATACGACCGCGCCGCGGCCTTCCGCCGCAACGGCGCGGGCGAGGTCGAGACCATCATGGTCGAAGGCGGCGATCCAACGCGCTAGCGGCGCATGAACGGGCGGCGGCCCACTAGGGTGGCTTTGGTTCAGAAGTCCGCGTCGTTTTTGCAGCGCGTCCGAAATGCGGGCTTCTGAACCAAAGCCACACTAGATCAATAAGTTGCTAGTGTCCTTCGATTCCGAAGTTAGCAACCGAGGCTGCGGCACAATGATGCGAACTTCGGAATCGAAGGACACTAGCGCCGCCTTACCCGCTGCCCATAAGATGGAGCCACAAACGATTGCAATGGGAGGATGACGATGCTGCATGATGCAACACATCGGGCGGTGAGATATTTCGCGCGAGCGCTCGCGGCGTGCGTGCTGTTGTTCGCAGGCGCGGCCTGGGCGCAATCCGGCGAGCCGATCAAGATCGGCTATGGCATATCTCAAACCGGCGGGCTTGCGCCCAACGGCAAGTCGGCGCTGCTCGCCCAGAAGATTTGGGAAGAAGATATCAACGCCAAGGGCGGGCTGCTCGGCCGTCCGGTCAAGCTCATCTATTACGACGACCAGACCAATCCGGCGACGGTGCCCGGCATCTACACCAAGCTGCTCGACGTCGACAAGGTCGATCTGATCATCGGCGGTTACGGCACCAACATGCTGGCGCCGGCGATGCCGGTCGTCGTGCAGAAGAAGAAGATGCTGATCGGGCTGTTCGGGCTCGCGGTCAACAGCGAGTTTCACTATCCCAACTACTTCGCGATGATTCCGTCCGGGCCGGCCCCGAAGACGGCCTTCACCAAGGGCTTCTTCGACACTGCCATGGCGCAGAATCCGAAGCCGCAGACAGTGGCGATCGTCGCCGCCGACGCGGAGTTCTCCGTCAACGCCTCCGAGGGTGCCCGCGACAACGCCAAGGCGGCCGGGCTCAACATTGTCTATGACAAGCGATATCCGCCATCGACGACGGACTTCGCGCCGATCGTTCGCGCCATCCAGGCGACAAATCCGGACATCGTGGTGATCTGCTCGTACCCGCCGGATTCGGTCGGTATGGTGAAGGCGATCAACGAAATCGGCTTCAAGCCGAAGATGATGGGCGGCGGCTTGGTCGGCCTGCAGGCGACGGCCATCAAGACGCAGTTGGGACCGTTGCTCAACGGGTTCGTCAACTACGACTTCTGGCTGCCGGTCCCGAAGATGGATTTCCCCGGGGTGGCCGATTTCCTAAAGAAGTATCAGGCCAAGGCAGGGTCGGAAGGCGTCGACCCGCTCGGCTACTACATCGGGCCCTGGGGCTATGCGCAGATGGAGGTCCTGGCGCAGGCAATTGTCGAAACCAAGAGCCTCAACGATGAAACACGTTCAAGACCGTGGTCGGCGAGGTGAAGTTCGGCAAGGACGGCGAATGGGCGCAATCGCGCGTGCTGCAGGTCCAGTTCCAGAACGTCAAGGGCAACGACGTCGGGCAATTCAAGGACATCTCGACCCAGGTCGTGCTGACGCCGTCGGAGTATGCGTCCGGCAAGGTGATCTATCCCTACGAGAAGGCGAAGTAGGTCCGAACCGTCACCCTAAGGGGCGCAGCGCTGTCGGGCATGCCCGACAGCGGCGCGTGAGTGGGCAAGTCGGCCTCAACCGACTTGCGCTGCTCGACTACAGCCCGAGATAAAACTTGCGGATCAGCTCGTTGTTGTTGAGCTCGTCGGCGGAGCGGCCTTCGAAGGCGATCTGGCCGTGGACGATGACGTAGCCGCGGTCGGCGATGCGCAGCGCCTGCGGGAAGTTCTGCTCGGCCATCAACACGGTGAGCTTGTACTGGTCCTTGAGCTCCTTGATCTTGTCGATGGTGCGGCTGACCAGCACCGGCGCTAGGCCCACCGACGGCTCGTCGATCAAGAGGATGCGCGGCGCCAGCATCAACGCGCGCGCGAGCGCGAGCATCTGCTGTTCGCCGCCGCTGAGCGAGCCGGCGAGCTGGGCGCGGCGCTCCGCCAATCGCGGGAAGCATTCGAAGCAGAAATCCAGGTTCGATTTGAGCTTGGTACGCGCCTTGCGGCGGAAGGCGCCGAGCAGGAGATTTTCCTCCACGGTCAGGCGCGGAAACAGGCGGCGGCCTTCCGGCACCAGCGCGATGCCGAGATCGACGATTTGCTCGGTGCTGCGACCGATGAGGTCGTATCGTTCGCCGTCGATCTCGACCACGATGGCTCCGGCGCGCGGGCGCACGATGCCCATGACGCATTTCATCAGCGTCGACTTGCCGTTGCCGTTGGTGCCGAGCAGCACCACCGTCTCGCCCGAATTGACCTTGAGCGACACGTCTTCGAGCACCCGCACGGCGCCGTAGGCGGCGTCGATCTTCTCGATGCTGAGACTATTGGCCAAGGTAAGCCCTCTCCACCTCGGGATCGCGAATCACCGCCTCCGGCCTGCCGTCCGCAATCTTCTTGCCGGAGACCAGCACGATCAGCCGCTGCGAGAATTTCATCACCGCGCGCATGATATGCTCGATCAGGACGATGGTGATGCCGCGCTCGTTGAGCCGAATGAGCAGGGCGACGATGTCGTCGACCTCAGATTGCGACAGACCGGCCATGGACTCGTCGGCGATCAAGAGCTTCGGCTCGGCGGCCATGGCGCGCGCGAGTTCGAGCTTACGCATCTCCACTTGGGTCAGGTCGCGCGGCAGCTGCGCCGCCTTGTCCGAGAGCGCGACGAGCTGCAATAGCTCCGCGCAGCGTGCATCGAGCGCGGCCGGCGAGAGCGCGCGCCCCAGCCGCGCGTTGACGGTGTAAAGGAGCGGCACCCGCAGGTTGTCGGCGACCGTCAGCGTCGCGAACGGACGCGGGAGTTGAAAGCTGCGCGCCATGCCGCGGCGCGTGCGCTCGTGGGTGAGCAGGCCGTCGACCGCCTTGCCGTCGAAGCGCACCGTGCCGGTCTCGTTCACGAGCGTGCCGCAGATGCAGTTGACCAAGGTCGACTTGCCCGAGCCGTTGGGACCGATCAGGCCGACCCGCTCGCCCTCGGCGACGGTGAGGTCGATGCCGTCGAGCGCGACGAAGCCGCCGAAGCGCTTGCTCAGACCCGTGACTTCGAGCAGCGGCCCAGCCATCACTTCGCCCTCCCGCGCGTCCAGCCCTGCACCAAGCCGATGATACCGTTCGGAGCGATGATGACGAAAGCGACCAGCAGCAGGCCGACGATGAGCAAATTGACCGCCGAGGAAATGGTGACGGTCGCGATCTGCTGCAACGATCCCAGCAGAACTGCGCCGATCAGCGGTCCGACCCAGCTGGTGGTGCCGCCGATCATCGGCATGGCGATGGAGTTGACCGCATATTCGAGCCCGAAGGCGGACGAGGGTTGGAGATAGCCGATGTAATAGGGGAACGGCGCTCCCGCCATGCCCATCAGTGCGCCGGAGATCGTCGTCGCGACGAGCTTGAGGCGCAGGGTCGGCACGCCCGAGGCTTCCGCCGCGAGCTCGTCGTCGCGGATGGTGGCGAACCCATAGCCAAGCTGCGAGCGCTCGATGCCGCGCGCGATGGTGAGAGCAATGACCGCCAGCGCCAGCATCAACAGGAACAGATACTGGACGTAAGGGAGGACCAGATATTGGACGTAAGGGCCGATCAGCGCGATCTCGTTCGGCTGAATGAGGAACAGATACTGGACGTAAGGGCCGATCAGCGGAATCTCGTTCGGGCGGATGATGTAGGCGCCGCGCGACCCGCCGACATAGTCCCAGTTGACGACCAGCGTTTGCAGCACGACGGCGAGCGCAAGCGTCGCGATGGCGAAGAAGGCGCCGCGCAGCCGCAGCGTCAGATAGCCCATGCCGAGGCCGACGATGCCCGACACGGCGCCTCCGATCACGATCAGGAACGGGATCGGCAACGGGTAGAACTTGTGCCAGAACACCGTTGCATAGGCGCCGAGCGCGAAGAATGCCGCCGAGCCGAAATTGACGTAGCCGGTATAACCGCCGAGGATGTTCCAGGCGGTCGCCAGCACGATGAATTGCAGCACGGTGTAGCCGGCGAAGAACACGTAATCGTTGTTCACCATGCGCGCGCCGAGGAACACGAGAGCCGCCACGGCGATCGAGATCAGCAGGAACACCCGAGTCCGCACGATCGGCAATCCTATCGTCCGAGAAGACCCGCCGGCCGAAACGCGAGGGTCAGAAGGAGGACGCCGAATGCCACCGCCGGCGCCCACGACGGCCCGTAGAAGGTGGCGGTGAAGCTCTCGAGAATGCCGAGCAGCATCGCGGCGATCACCGTGCCGGGAAGGCTGCCGAGCCCGCCGAGCACGCAGATCGCGAACACGCGGCCGATATATTCGCGTCCGACCGAGGGCTCGACCGGCTGGATGATGATCAGCAGGGCACCGGCGACCGCGGTGGTGGCAATGGAGATGCCGAAGGCGATGCGCTTGATGCGGATGGGGGAGGCGCCCATGAGCCGCAACGCGAGCTGGTCCTGAGCCACGGCGGAGATCGCGCGTCCGACGAACGTATACGACAGGAAGAGCTCAAGCGCGGCGAAGAGCGCGAGCGCCGCTACGCACGGCACCAGCATGCGCAGCGGGAAATCCATCACGCCGAGGCGCCAGCTCGGTCCGATATACCAGGCTTCGACGTAGCGGTAGTCGACGCCGAAGACGAGGATCAGCATCACCTCGGTGACGAACAGCAGGCCGAAGAAGAAAGACAGGCCGCGCAGCGCTTCCTGCCCGCGCCGCTCGAACGACTCGTAATAGACTTGATAGACGCCGGCGCCGAGGAAATAGAACGCCGGCAGCATGACGATACTGATCACGATCGGATCGATGCCGAGCCGGGTGTTGACGATATAGGCGATGTACGAGCCGAGGATGATGAAGGCGGGATGTGCGATGTTGACGATGTCGAGGATGCCGAACGAGATCGACACGCCGAGCGTCACGGCGGCATAGAACCCGCCGAGCAGAATCCCGGCGATCACGGCGTTGATCAGCAAGTCGAAGCTAAGGCCCACCTATTCCCCCCACAGCCCCTGTCCCGCCAAGACATGCTAATGCGCGCGGGCGAGCCTGTTTTGCTTGCGTGCCAGTGTGCAGGAAGGGTGCCGCCTTGGCTAGTCCGTTTGACCGCGCAGCCAGGTGGCGACGGGCGATTGCCGGTGACGCCCGCCAGGTAGTCGGACTTTGCCGCCGCTTACGCTGCGGCCTGCTGCCGCACGCCTGCGGGTAGCGGCATCGGCTTGTTGGCGCTTTGCAGGAATTCGATGGTCATGAAGACCATCTCCTTGTCGCCGAGATTTTCGAGATCGTGCACCTTGAATTGGCCCGGCCCGTAGGTCTCGTGCCGCGTTTCCCCGGGTGCGTAGGTGTATTCGACGGTGGTGCCGTCGTGCACGTGCTGGCGTCCGCGGCCGCCCGTCACCGAGGTCCAGAAATAGTCGAGCACGTGGCGGTGGAAGCCGATCCGCTCCCCGGGCCTGAGGCGGATTGTCCACACCCGGACGCGATCGCTCTCCGACACCAGCGCGTTACCCACGCACGGGTTGGGATTGTTCTTCTCCCGCTCGAATTCCGCGGCGATTTCCGGCGGCCACGGCGCTTTCACCGAACTCTCCGCCTTCTTGTCCAACATCGTCTGGGCCATGGCATTCCTCCAGGTTTGGCACGATATATAGCAACTTTTGCGCGGC
>VAZL01000310.1 GCA_005883445.1 Alphaproteobacteria bacterium
GTGAGCCCCAAGCACATCATCGTGGCCGCGGAATTGTTCGAATCATTGCAGGGCGCGCGCGCGCAGATCACCGGCGCTGCCAAGATCTGGCTTCATGGTGACGCCAATGCCAACCTTCCGCGCATCGATCGCGAGGTTGACGGCATTCCCGGCGATGCGCTCGCGGCCGCGGACCGCCCCGTGCTCACCATCGAGGATCGCGCGCTCTACATTTACACCTCGGGCACGACCGGTCTGCCGAAGGCCGCGAACATGAACCACTATCGCGTGATGCTCGCGAGTTACGCCTTCGCCGGCGTCATGGACACGCGCGCCAGCGACCGCATGTACGATTGCCTCCCGCTCTATCACACCGCCGGCGGCGTGGTCGCAACCGGCGCGCTGCTGGTCAGGGGCGGCTCGGTGGTGATCCGCGATAAATTTTCCGTGCGCGAGTTCTGGGACGATGTCGTGCGCTGGGATTGCACCTGTTTCCAGTATATCGGCGAGCTCTGCCGCTACCTCATCAACTCGCCGCCGGACCCGAAGGAGCGCGCGCACCATTTGCGCTTGGCCTGCGGCAACGGCTTGCGGCCCGATGTGTGGGCGCAATTCAAGCGGCGCTTCCAAATTCCGCAGATCATCGAGTTCTACGCCGCGACCGAAGGCAACGTCTCGTTGTTCAATTTCGACGGCAAGGAAGGCGCGGTCGGCCGGCTTCCCTGGTGGGTCGCCGCGCGCTTCCCGACCAAGATCGTCCGCTTCGACGCAGAACGCCAACAGCCGGTCCGCGACGAGCAGGGCTTCTGCATCGAGTGCGACATCGACGAGCCGGGCGAGGTCATCGGCAAGATCATGAAGGATTCGTCGAGGCCCGGCCAACGGTTCGAGGGTTATGCGAGCGAGGTCGAGACCGACAGAAAGATCCTGCACGACGCGTTTAAGAAAGGCGACGTCTGGTTCCGCACCGGCGATCTGATGCGCAAGGACAAGAACGGCTACTTCTATTTCGTCGATCGCATCGGCGACACCTTCCGCTGGAAAGGCGAGAACGTCTCGACCACCGAAGTCGAGGAGGTGGTCGGGCGATTCGACGGCATTATGGAGACCAACGTCTACGGCGTTCAAATTCCCGGCCGCGACGGCCGCGCCGGCATGGCCGCGATCGTCGCCAAGGACAACCTCAACTTGACGGCGCTGCGCGACCACCTCGCGCAGCAGCTGCCCGAATATGCGCGGCCGGTATTCCTGCGCATCCGCAAAAACAACGACGTCACCACCACTTTCAAGCAAAAGAAGATCAACCTGTTGAAAGAAGGCTTCGATCCGGCCCTCACCACCGATCCGATCTACTTCAACGATCCGCAGCGCAAGGCCTTCGTGCGCGTCGACCCCGAGCTCTATGATCGAATCAAGCACGCAGAGGTGCGGCTGTGATCGCGGGCCCGGGCACCACCGAGGCGATCGGCCCCATGGAGGTCCTCGCATTCTGGCGTGCCGCCGGCCCCGACAAGTGGTACGAGAAGGACGCGGCCTTCGACGCCGAGATCGCGGCGCGCTTTTCTTGCCTCTGGCAGACCGGCCGCGACGGCAAGCTCGCGCCCTGGGAGGAGACGCCGGAGGGCGCGCTCGCGCTCGTTATCGTGCTCGACCAGTTCCCGCGCAATATGTTCCGCGGCGACCGGCGCGCCTACGAGACCGACGGGGTTGCCCGCTCCGTCGCCGATCGCGCCATCGGATGCGGGTTCGACCGACAGGTCCCCCATGCCGCGACGATGAATTCACGAAATACGCCGAGCGACACGCCGACATCATCCGTTGCTTCGGGCGGTTCCCGCACCGCAACGCGACGTTGGGCCGCGCCACCAGGCCGCAGGAGCAGGCCTTCCTCGATGGCGGCGGGTTTGCGGGCTGACCGCATTGCATGCGCGAAGGCACGCGCTCGATCAAATCTTAGTCGCCGCACATTGAACGCGTGTCGCGGAGTGAACTACGCTTCGAGACATGCGGCAGAGCTTGGCCTACGACGAGGACGTCGGGGAATTTTCGCCCCCATCAGCCACGAATGAAAATCTGACCTGCGACTTCCTGGTCGCGGGCGGCGGGCTTTCCGGGCTCAGCGCGGCCGACGCGGCGATCCGACGCGGGCTCAACGTCGTCGTGATCGAAAAAGGCGTCTATGGCAAAGAGGCGGCATCCGGGCTCAGCGCGGGCCAATTCCTGACCGGATGGGCGAAGCCGATCGACGTCATGATCACGGAGCTCGCCCAACAAGACATGGAAAAAGGCGTTTATGGCGTGCAAGCGCATCGACGGGCGGAGCGCAGGGTGCGGGCGTTCCTGCGCCGCACCGTCGAGGGATGCCAGCAGCTCGAAGAGCTTGATCACGACTACAACCTGCGCGCTTCGGTGCAACATGGGGCGTGCACGGCGGCCATCACCGAGGCCGACATGGCGAGCCTCGAAGCCGCTTACCGCTTCATGGAGAAGAGCAATCTGCGAGCGCTGATGCCGCTCGCGGACAAGCGCCGGCCGCCGTTCTTCGAGATTCTTGGCGCACGACAGCTGCAGCGGCGCTACGGCACCGCCGAGGGATTTTACGCCGGTGGCGTGATCGATCGCTTCGGCGGCAGCTTTCGTCCGCGCAAGTTTCTCATCGGACTGGCGCGGGCGCTGCGCAAGCGCGGCGTGCGGTTCTTCCAGCACACGGAGGCGCAAGCGCTCGATTTCGCCGACCATCAGATGACTGTTTTTTGCGGAAACGGCGCCACCATCGGAGCGAACACGCTGTTCATGGCCAACGCCTATGCCCGCCACATCAACGGCGACGCGCTCGAGCGCGCGATCTTTGAATACGATTACGTCGTGGAAGTGGAACTGCCGGAAGGCGCGAAAACGCTTATGGCCGGCTCGGTCCTTTCCGATACGCGCGACCCCTGCTTCTACGCGCGCCGCCACGGCCGGCGCCTCTATATGGGCTACGAGGAGACGGCGGAGACCTCACCCGAAATCATGCGCGATGTCGCCCGTCGAACGCTGGAGGAAGGCAAACGCGTGTTTCCTGCGTTAGGCTCCCTCGGCGACCGCGACATCAAGAACGCGTGGTCGGGGCGGGTGTACTACACGTTGGATGATTATCCCTTCGTGGAGCGTCGCCACGGCGGACGCGTGATCACCTTTGCCGCGCCTTCCGATCACGGCAACTCGCTGGCGCTGCGCATCGGACAACTCGTCGGCAACGTCGTTCCTCGTTCGACATCCCAGCCGAAGAACGAGGCTGACGAGCGCCAACGGCGCCGCAACGCAGAGCAGTTGCGGCTGTTCGAAAGCTTCCCCAAGGGACTGCGCCTGCGCCCCGGCAGGCGCTATCAAGAGGCCGCATTCCGGGATCCCGAGCCGCCCGTCGTCGTCAGTCCGGCCAAGACATCGGTCCGCAATCGATCGGCGTGAAGCTCTCGATGGCGGTGGAGCGCTCGTCACTCGCGCTCGGGAGACTCAAGGCGCGCAATGGCGTCTTGAGTCTCACAGCCTAATGACGACTGCACAGTCCGTATCTTGCGCGAGCGCTTCAGAAGCTGACGACATCCTTGATCGCGGCGGCCGCGTCGGCGGGCACGACCTTGCGCGCCACGAAATCATCCCAGTTCTTGAATTTCGCCTTGGCGCGGGCTTCGATGATCGCCTTGGAGCGGACTGGACCGATCTGCGGCAGCTTGTCGAGTTCCGCTGCCGTTGCGGTGTTGAGATTGGTCTTGGCAACCTGCGGAGCCGTTGCGGCGCCGGTGGTCGCGGGCTTCGCGGGCGCGGGCGTTGTGACGGCGGGGGCGGGCTTTGCGGGCTGCGCTGGTTGCGTCCCCTGCGCGAAGGCCGGGATGGATAGCAGCGCGAGCATCGCCGAGGTGACGAGAACGCGACGGGTGAACATGGTGATAGATCCTCTTCGTGATCCCTCATGGCTTGAACGCGAAGGCTGAGCCTGCACGCAAGCCGAGCGGGCGTTTATAGGCATCAGTCCCGGATCGTCGGCATGCCTCACGGCGCGCACCACCATCCGACTGACGACATCCACATAGCAGAGCAATCTCGAACGACGCATGGATGACGCGTTCATCTGGTGTTCACGCCGGTTAAGGTTGCGTCCATGCCACGAAGTCGTCGGAATTGTGCGCGGGCGACGGCAGCTCCGCCGGGGCAATCGCGTCAGCGCAGAGTTCGCCCGCCTGATCGCCGACGGCGCGAGGGAGCGGCCGAGGCCGCGCTCGCGCGCACGGCGGGCGCCGCGCTCCGTGCGCCGATGGCGGCCGATGCAGCCAAATTCTGGTACATCCGCCGCAGGCTGCGCCTGACCACCCCCAGATCTTTTGCCGGCACGCCGGCCATCGCCGTGCGCTCCAAGGCGATTGCGTGCGGGATCACGCGCGCCAAGACTGCCGCTCCCTTCGGCGTCAGGCGCACGACCACTTCGCGGCTGTTGGTCGCGGATCGCGTGCGGGTCACGAGACCCATCTTCACCAGGCGGGTGACCACGCGCGACAAGGTCGAGACGTCGATGCTGGTGCTGGCGGCAACGTCGATCTGACGCTGGCCGTCATCGTTGGCGAGCACCGCGAGGACCCGCCACATCGCGATACTCAAGTGGTGTCGGGCGAGCGTGTTCTGCCCGAAGTCGATCACCAGAAGCCAGCCGACGCGGTTGATGAGATAGGGAAGATATTCGCTGAAATCGAGACGCGGGCGAGTGGTCACGAATGTGAAATTCCTGCAGATTCTGGGTCAACGCTTTTATGGGCCGCCTTGCGCGATGTCAAAGGCGGGTCAGGCTGGATCGTTTGTGCCGTTGGCCGCATAGTACTGCCTTCGGCGATGCCGGCAATCTGTTGCATTTACAACAATTGCAAATGCATCTATAATGCCGTTACCAAGTCAGGGCTGCGACCCAGCGACCTAAAGGGTCTCAGCAGGTCAAAGGGAGGAGTGTTGTGGACTTCGGCTACTTCACCCTGAGCGACAATCACTACGAGAACAACACGCGGGCGGCGAACCAGTTCGTCACCGACATCGCCGAGGAGGCACTGCACGCCGACAAGCTCGGCATGCACTCGGCGTGGATCGGGGAGCACCATTTCAACTCGCTGGGCGTGCTGTCTTGCCCGGATCTGGTGCTCGCCTATATCGCCGCGCGAACGAAGCGCATCCGGCTCGCGCCCGCAGTGACGGTGCTGCCGCTGCATCATCCGATCCGCGTCGCCGAGCAATGGGCCACGCTCGATCTGCTCAGCAACGGGCGCGTGGATTTTGCGGCCGGACGCGGTTATGACCGCCGGGAGTACCTGCCCTTCCACGTCTCGTTCGAGGACAATCAGACCATCTTCGACGAAGGGCTCGAAGTCGTGCGCAAATTGTGGGCCGCGGACGACCGCATCTCTCACCACGGCAAGCACTATTCCTTCGACGACGTGCGTATTACGCCGAA
>VAZL01000981.1 GCA_005883445.1 Alphaproteobacteria bacterium
GACGATGCCATTGTCCGGCACGTGCCGGGTGAGCTCCGCGCAGATGCGTTCGGGACGGATCGGTGCGGCGTCGGAGCTCAGGGCCGCTTGATACTTCGCGGACCATTCCTTGCAGATTTTTTGCGCGCCCTCGACCCAGGCTTTGCGTTTGCCGGCGCTGGCGCGATCGGCCGCGCCGAGCATGCGCGCGAGCGTGACCTTGGCATCGCCGTTGACCCCGGCGAGGAGCGGGTAATTGCGGCCGATCGCCTCCGGATCGATGTCGATCTGGATCGCCGGCGTGCCGATCTTCGGCACCGCCCAAAAATGCGTGGTCATGCCGCCGGTCTCGGTGCCGATGAAGCATACGAGGTCGGCGCCGTTGACCACGCGGTTGGCGCTCTCGCGCGAATAGGTGCCGACAACGCCGACCGAAAGCGGGTGATTCCCGGGAATCGCGTCCTTGCCGTTGAGGGAGGTCGCGACCGGGATCTGCAGCGCCTGCGCGACATCACGCTCGCATCGTCAGGCATCGGACGGTACGGGGGCACGCGCGCAAACTGCGGCTCGCATAACGGTTCCATCTCCGCCTCTTCGGCGTCGATCTGCCCTTCGTTGCCGCGGAATTGCAGATGCACCGGCCCGGGCGTGCCCGAGGTGGCGACGCGAAACGCCTGTCGGACCATGTCGGGGAAGCGCGCCACGTCGTCCACCGTGGCATTGAACTTGGTCACCGGATCGAACGCCGGGACGTCGTCGATCTCCTGGTAGACCTTGCGGAACTTGGTCTTCGGCTCGCGTCCACCGGTCATGGCGATCACCGGCGAGTGCGCCAGCCAAGCGTCGCGCAGGCCGGCCGCGAGATTAAGCGCGCCGATCACCTGCGCGGCGCATATGCCGGGCTTGCCCGATGCGCGCGCGTAGCCGTCCGCCATATAGGCTGCGGCCTTTTCGCCATGGACGTGAAGGCGCTTGATCTCGGTGCGGCCTTCCATCACGGCCATGGTCTTGCGCAACACCGCCGGCACATGGAACACGTGGGTGACGCCGTAGCCCTTGAGCATGTCGGCAAGGCATTCCGCCCCACTCATTTTTCGGTTGTGTCCGAGCATGGTGAACCTTCCGACCTACATGAGGAAACGTCAGGGTTCAGGCGCAAGCGTTACGGCGGATCATGCCGCGGCAGGGCAAGGCTGCCCCCGCGATGCAGCCAGGTCACGAAGCAAAAGCGCCGAGCCACGATCCAAGCGCCGCAAACGCGACGTAGGCAGCGTTGTCCGTGTAGCTGATCACCGCGAAGGCCGACAGCATGTACCAGATCGCGCTCCAGTTCGCGGCCCAGACCCGACGCCTGCTGGTCACCGCGGCGTTGAAGAACACGTAGGCCGCGTCGGTCGCGGCCGTAGAGGCAACGACGCCGATAGCGATCAGCGGATTGATGGCAAGATTCATGTTTCTCTCTCGGCGATGTCATTGAAGCGGTTCCGGCAGGGCATCCCACCGCGCCGGGATCGCCGGTGCAACGAACATGAATTCATAAACCTTGTCGGCCGCGCAATCGTCGGCGAGGTCCTTCAGATAGAAAATCTCGCCCATGGTCATGCCCATGATCGGGATCGTGATCCAATGCCAGGGCTGGTTGATGCCGCCTTCGGTGTTGTTCGGCCGTACCTCGCATCCCCAGGTGTCGCTTGCGAGCGCCGCGAGTTCGGTGCGTGCCACCCATTCGAGGGTGTCGAAGGCAAAGCCCGGTGCATCTCCGCCCGGATAGCCGTCCCAACTCCCGACCTTGAGGCAACGCTCCATCTGGCCGGTGCGCACGATGACGTAGTCGCCGCGCTTGACGGTCACCCCCTGCGCTTCGGCTGTGCGGTCGAGATCCTCGCAGGTGATACCGTAACCATCCTCGAGCGACTCCTTGCCGAGAGCGCGCGCGACGTCGAGGAAGACGCCGCGGCCCACCATCTTGTTCTTGGTCTTCTCGATGCCGCACTTCTGCGCGCCGGCCGAGGTCACTTCGCGGCAGTCGTAACCGTTCCACATGTGG
>VAZL01000311.1 GCA_005883445.1 Alphaproteobacteria bacterium
CTGGAACAGCTATTCCCGCTCTCTCACCGATTGGGAGCGGCAAACCACGCTCGATTGCTAAGTTCCAGCGACCTGGATCACTACGATGCGCTATTCGGTTCTGTCGCTGGCGTGGAATGCAATCACCGGCCATAAGAGTCTGGGGCCTGCGTGGCGTGACGCCGCACCGCGAAAGACTTACGACGTCGTCATTATTGGCGGTGGTGGGCACGGCTTGGCTACCGCGTACTACCTTGCGAAAGAGCACGGGATTACCAACGTCGCCGTCCTGGAGAAAAGCTGGATCGGATCCGGCAATGCAGGTCGGAACACGACCATCATCCGGTCGAATTATCTGCTGTCGGGAAACATTCCCTTCTACGAATGGTCGATGAAGCTCTGGGAGGGACTCGAGCGTGATCTCAATTACAATGTCATGGTGAGTCAGCGCGGCGTTCTCAATCTCCATCATTCCGACCTTCAACGAGACGCGTTTGCCCGACGCGGCAACGCCATGCGCCTTCACGGTGTTGACGCGGAACTGCTGGATCGGGATCAAGTACAGGCGCTGGTGCCCTATCTCGATTTCGACAACGCGCGGTTTCCGATCCACGGCGGCTTGCTTCAACGCCGCGGCGGCACCGCGCGGCACGACGCCGTCGTGTGGGGATACGCAAGAGCTGCGGATGCTCGCGGCGTCGATATTGTCCAGAACTGCGAAGTCACCGGCATTGGCATTTCTGGCGGCCGCGTCTCGGGTGTCGAGACGACGCGAGGATCGATCCGCGCCGATAAGGTGGCGCTCGCCGTCGCCGGCAGCAGTTCCCGGCTTGCCACCATGGCAGGCTTGCGCCTGCCGATCGAAAGTCACGTGTTGCAGGCGTTCGTCTCAGAAGAGGTGAAGCCGCTGATCGACCACGTTATCACCTTCGGTGCCGGGCACTTCTACGTCAGCCAGTCCGACAAGGGTGGCTTGGTGTTCGGAGGAGATATCGACGGCTACAATTCCTACGCCCAACGGGGAAACCTTCCGACCGTCGAGGATGTTTGTGAGGGCGGAATGGCGGTCATGCCGATGATCGGCCGCCTGCGCATGCTGCGTTCATGGGGCGGCGTCGTGGATATGTCCATGGACGGCTCGCCGATCATCGACCACACGCCAATCGATGGGTTGTATCTCAACGCCGGCTGGTGTTACGGCGGCTTCAAGGCCACTCCTGCATCGGGTTGGTGCTTTGCGCATCTCATCGCGCGGGATGAGCCGCATGCGGTTGCCGCCGCCTATCGTTTGGATCGTTTCGCAACCGGCCATCTCATCGATGAGAAGGGGGTGGGCGCACAACCCAACCTCCATTGAGAGATTGCGATGCGAATTTGTTGCCCCTACTGCGGCAACCGCGACTTGCGCGAATTCGTCTATTTGGGTGACGCTGCTCTCAAGCGTCCGGACCCGGATAAGCCCGACGCACTCGAGCAATTTACCGCCTATGTCTATCAGCGCGACAACACGGCCGGCGCACATCGGGAATTCTGGTACC
Organism: Alphaproteobacteria bacterium; assembly: GCA_005883445.1. Lineage (GTDB taxonomy): Bacteria > Pseudomonadota > Alphaproteobacteria > Rhizobiales > Xanthobacteraceae > VAZQ01. Next base: position 1,518 of record VAZL01000311.1, read on the forward strand.
ACGCAGGCGGCTGTCATGCCTGGCTCGTGGTCACCCGCAATACCCTCACGCACGATATCCTAGCCGTTGAATCGGCGACGCAAGCCCTTCACGGGGCTGCCGGACCATGAGTGGCCCCCAACCCTTCCGGCTGCCGAGCGGCGGCCTCATCGACCGCTCGCAGACGCTTCGTTTTCGCTTCGACGGGGAAGCGGCCACGGGCTTTGCCGGAGATACGCTGGCGTCCGCGTTGCTCGCGAAAGGCACGCGTATTGTCGGACGCAGCTTCAAGTATCATCGTCCCCGGGGCATACTGAGCGCGGGCTCCGAGGAGCCGAACGCGCTCGTGGAGCTGCGGTCCGGTGCGCGCCGCGAACCCAACACCAAAGCCACCACCATCGAGCTCTATGACGGGCTTGAGGCGCGGAGCCAAAACCACTGGCCTTCGCTGAAATTCGATGTTCTGGCGGTCAATTCGCTGCTGAGCACGATCTTCGTCGCCGGCTTTTATTACAAGACCTTCATGTGGCCATCGAGCTTCTGGGAAAAGCTCTATGAGCCCATCATCCGTCGCGCCGCTGGTTTGGGCCGCGGCGCCGGCGTTGGTGATCCGGACCGTTACGAACATGCCTACGCGTTCTGCGACGTGCTCGTCATCGGAGCAGGCCCGGCGGGTCTGGCAGCGGCACTGGTGGCGGCGCGTTCGGGTGCGCGCGTCATCGTCTGCAATGAGGACTTCTGTTTTGGCGGCCGGCTGCTTGCAGAACGCCAGGAAATTGGCGGCGGCCCGGGCCATGTCTGGGCGAGACGCATTGTTGACGAACTCACAAGCTTGCCGGACGTGCGCTTGATGCCGCGCAGCACCGTGTTCGGTGTCTACGACGGCGGCACCTATGGCGCCATAGAACGGGTCGCCGACCATCTGCCGACTCCGCTCCCTTATCAACCGCGTCAACGCCTATGGAAAATCGTGGCCAAGCGCGCCGTGCTTGCGGCTGGCGCCATCGAGCGACCGATCGTGTTCGGCGGCAACGATCGCCCCGGGATCATGTTAGCTTCAGCGATCCGCAGCTACATCAACCGGTTCGCGGTCGTACCAGGCGGCCGCATCGCCATCTTCACCAACACCGACGACGGCTGGCAGACCGCGCTTGACCTTGCAAAGGTCGGGGTCGAAGTACCGGCGGTCATAGACAGCCGACCCACGGTCTCGCCGCAACTCGCGGCACAAACCTCCGGTGCGATACGCATCTTGACCGGCAGCCGGGTGGTTGCAACGAAAGGCTGGAATGCCCTGCGCGCGGTTACCGTGCGCACACCCGCCGGGACTGAAGATCTCGAGGTCGACTCGCTCGGAGTGTCCGGTGGCTGGGATCCAGCCGTGCATTTGTGCTGTCATCACGGCGGCCGACCGGTATGGAACGACGCCATCGCGGCGTTTGTGCCGGGCTCCCTTCCGCAAAGCTTGATGGTCGCGGGCGCCGCAAACGGCACGCTGACGCTCGCCGCCTGCCTTTCCGAGGGCTTGCGTGTGGGAGCGCAAGCGGCGCAGGCAGCGGGGTTCACTGCCAAGCCGATCGACGTACCAAAGACCGAGGATGAGGCCTCTGGAACGGCGCCACTGTGGTACGTCGCTCAGTCGAAAGGAAAGGCCTTCGTCGATCTTCAAAACGACGTGACGGCTGATGATGTCACATTCGCCGAGCGTGAAGGCTTTCGGTCGGTGGAGCACCTGAAGCGCTATACCACCCTCGGAATGGCGACTGACCAGGGCAAGACGGCCAATGTCAACGGCCTTGCAATCGTAGCGGCCATCACGGGTCGGTCGGTCGCGGAGACCGGCACTACGACCTTCCGTCCCCCCTACACTCCGGTTGCGATCGGTGCCTTGGCCGGTCCCCATCGCGGAACGCACTTCCGCCCAGCGCGACTGACGCCGTCGCATGCCTGGGCCGAGGAACAGAATGCGGTCTTTGTCGAGGCCGGCCTCTGGTTGCGCGCTCAGTATTTTCCCCGCCCGGGCGAACGCGATTGGTTGGAGACGGTGAACCGCGAGGTGCGGAACGTCCGCTCCGCCGTTGGCTTCTGTGATGTGTCGACGCTCGGCAAGATCGATGTGCAGGGACCGGATGCCGGACTCTTCCTCGACCGGCTCTACGTCAATCACTGGTCGACGCTCGCAGTCGGCAGGGCACGTTATGGCGTGATGCTGCGCGAGGATGGTTTCGTCATGGACGACGGCACGACTTCCCGCCTTTCTGACGATCGCTTCTTGATGACGACGACCACCGCGAACGCCACAAAGGTACTTCAGCACATGGAGTTCTGCCATCAGGTGCTATGGCCGGAATTGGACGTGCAGTTCGTTTCCGTGACGGATCAATGGGCGCAATATTCGGTAGCCGGCCCTCGTGCGAGAGATGTACTCGCCGGCGTTGTCGACGCCCCTTTCGATATCTCGAACGAGGGATTTCCATACTTGGCGGCTGCAGAGTTGACCGCCCTGGGTGGGATTGCGGCTCGCCTCTTCCGCATCTCATTTTCGGGCGAGCTCGCCTACGAACTCGCGGTGCCCGCAAGGTTCGGAGACGCGCTCGCGCGGACGTTGATGCAGGTTGGTGCGCGCTTCGGCATCGCACCTTATGGCACCGAGGCCCTCGGCGTCATGCGCATCGAGAAAGGACATGTTGCCGGCAACGAGATCGATGGTCGTACCACAGCACGAGATCTGGGCCTCGCCAAATTGATGTCGACAAGGAAAGATTATATCGGCCGGACCATGTCGAACCGCTCGGCGCTGCTCGATGT
>VAZL01000312.1 GCA_005883445.1 Alphaproteobacteria bacterium
GCGCGCTCAGCGAAACGCTGCAGAGCAGAATGCAGCAATCAAAGAAAGTCGCTTCATAACTTTCTCCTTAGTTCGGTAACTTGTAAGCGATGAACTCCGCCGGGAAGCCCTGACCGCCGACGGCAACCACAATGTATTGCTTGCCGTTCAGCATGTACGTCATGGGCGTGCCCGTCTGCCCCATCGGCATGTAGACTTCACCTTCGTCTTTGCCTGTCGCTTTGTTGTATGCGCGAAGCATCGCGCCGACTTTTCCGTTCGGTGTTGTGAACGTGCCGCGCTCGGCGGCGATCACGAGACTCTTCGTCACGAGCACGCCGAAAATGCCGCCACGGCCGGTACGCGGAATATTCACGCCTTTCAGGGCTGGATGATTCTTGATGTTGTCCGGTGTTTCACCGTGCGCGATCTGCCACAGGATGTCGCCTTTGTTGAGATCCATCGCGGTGATGCTGCCGTACGGCGGTTTCACGAGGGGCAATCCCTGCACAGTAAGACCAGGACCTCCACCTTCACCGCCGCCGCCACCTCCGCCGCCCGCCGGACGCGCCGCAGCGTTCGGATCTCTCGCCTGGCCCTGGATCCAGGCAAAGTCGCCGCTTCGGTTGGGATCGCCCGGCACGAGACCGAGGACGCCAATCAAGCGTTGCGATGGCAGGTACGCGATGTGCGTTTCCGGATCGTAGCCGGCGCCGGCCCAGTTCGTTCCACCCTGGTTTGTCGCCAACTGCAGCGTGGCGAGCGGGCCTTCCCACTTGCTCACAACAGGTGGAGTGAAGATCGGTCCCAGCTTGTATCGCGATGCGAGCCTCAGTCCTTCTTCGTGCAGTGCAGGAGTGAAGTCGATGATGTCGTCCTGCACGAAGCCGTTGTGATCATATGCAGGAGGCTTTGTCGGGAAGGGCTGGGTCGGTGCATACCATTCACCGGGAACATTGCCCTTTTCGACCGGCTTCTCGACGAACGGCCAGATCGGCTGACCGGTCTGACGATTGAAGACATAAAGGATCGCCTGCTTCGTCGGCTGCGCGAGCGCCCTGATGGTCTGTCCGTTGATCGTGATGTCGACGAGCATCGGCGCATCCGGAATATCCATGTCCCAGATGCCGTGATGCACGAGCTGATAATGCCATTTGCGCGCGCCGGTCTTCAGGTCGAGAGCCACAATCGTTTCACCGAAGAGTCCATTGCCGGGCCGATGGCCGCCGTAGTAATCGCCGGTCGGCAGTTCGACGGGAATGTAGACCATGCCGAGTTCTTCATCGATGCTGATCTGGCCCCACACGCCGGCGTTGCCCGTGTATGCAGCGGAATCGCCTTCCCATGTCTCGGCGCCGTACTCGTTCGGCAGCGGAATCGTGTGGAAGATCCACAAGCGCTTTCCCGTGCGGACATCAAATCCGCGCACGTAACCCTTCACGTTCTTCTTGCTGCGCGGTACGCCCCCCGGCCGATGCGCCGCGCCGACGATCACGGTGTCGCCCGCGACAACCGGTGTGGCGTGGAGTCCGACTTCGCCGGTCACGAGATCGATTTCCTGATCGTCATCCTGTTTCAAATCGACGGCGCCGTCTTTGCCGAAGCTGCGAATGGACGCGCCTGTCTTCGCATCGAGCGCGATGAGGCGATATCCGGGAGTCACATAGAGGATGCGTTCTTCGCGGCCATCGCTCCAGTATGAGAGACCGCGGCCGGACAGCTGACGCGGCGCATTCTGAGCGCGCGCGCCTTCGCGCTCACCATGCGTCCAGATGAGTTCGCCCGTGCCGGCATCCACGGCGACGACAGCGCGGCGAGTGCCGACCGTGGAATAGAGGATGCCGTTCACGACCAGCGGTGTCGCTTCGAGGTTGTACTCGGGCGTGGGGCCGAGATTGTCGGTCTTGAAACGCCACGCGATTTCGAGTTTGTTGAAATTCGCGGCGCTGATTTGGTCGAGCGGGGAATAGTGCGTGTTCCCCAGATCGCCTCCGTACGTGCGCCATTCTCCGTTCTTCGCCCCCTGCTGTGCGATCAACGTCGTTGCGCACAGAAGCAAACACACGATGGCTCGCTTCATATTCATCCTCCGTAGCTCCTTGAAGTACGAGGAATCTAGCACATCCACGAGGCAGCGAAAAAAGAATTAGGTAAGCTCGACGACTTCTTGACGTCGACCGTGCGCGTTTGCTGCTCGGCAGACTGCCACTGGACGAGGATCGGGCTTTGATATGCACCGCCGCCCTCCCCGGGAAAATAGCGCCAGACCATCGGAAAGTGGCCGTGATCCTGCCTCGAAGGGAAACGACGTTCATGCCACAGCAATGCCTGCTCGTACCAAAGCATTCCGATCATGCCGATTATTTTGACTATCCGCCGGAGACGGACGTATGCTTCCGCGACGCGATTTCTTGCTAGGCTGATTTGCGAAGGAGAGACCCATGGGGTCAAAACGATCTGGTCGAAGGGAATTCCTGAAAGGCAGCGCCGCGTTGGCCGGCGGCTTTACGTTGGGAGCAGCGGCACCCGCGATCGGCCAAACACCGACATCCCCGGCAATGATCAAGGGCGACAAGAATCAGATCGCCTACGGCGACCGCTCGCGGTTCGAAACCTCGGTACGCATACCCCACGGCGGCAGGCCCTCGCCCGATGCCTTCGGGCTCGTTTTTCATGTGGCGACCCCACTCCAGGATTCGGTGGGCGTGATCACGCCATCCTCGCTCCACTACGTGGCGACGACGCGTGGCGCCTTCATCCCGGACATCGATCCCCGGGAGCATCGTTTCATGATCCACGGCATGGTGGACCGTCCGCTGACCTTCACCATGGAGGACTTGAAGCGCCTCCCATCCGTCACCCGCCCTCATTTCATCGAGTGCGCGGGGAACCGAACGTCGCGGCGGGCTAAAACCGTGCAGGAAACGCACGGAATGACGAGTTGCGCCGAGTGGACCGGGGTGCTCCTCTCGGTGCTGCTCAAGGAATGCGGCCTGAAAGGCGGGGCATCCTGGTTCGTTGCGGAAGGGGCGGAGGAAGTGAAGGGAGCGTCGAGCATGCCGCTGGCCAAGGCGATGGACGACTGTATAGTGGCCTACGGCATGAACGGCGAGGCCGTGCGGCCCCAGCAAGGGTATCCGCTGCGGCTGATGGTCCCCGGCTTCGAAGGAATTTTTCACACCAAGTATCTGCGGCGAATCAAGGTCGTGGACCGGTACTACATGAACTACAACGACTACGGGCATCTTGACCGGGAATCTAAAACCGCTGCGTTGGGGTACCAGATCGGGCCCAAATCCGTCATCACTTTCCCTTCCGGCGGACAACAGCTGCCCGGGCGCGGATTCTACGAAATCAGCGGCCTGGCCTGGTCCGGTGGCGGAGCCATTAAGAAAGTGGAGGTGTCCACCGACGGTGGCCGGCGCTGGAACAACGCCGAGATTAAGGGGATCGCGCATCGCATGGCGCACACCCGGTTCAGTTATCAGTGGAATTGGGACGGACAAGAGACCGAGCTTCAGTCGCGTTGCACGGACGAACTGGGTCAGGTTCAACCGTCGCGAGCACAGGTCGCCAAGCACTGGAACGTGCCCCTGGATCCCTCATACAGCGTGCCGGGACTGGACAACACGATTCAGCCTTGGAAGATCGCCAGGGACGGGAGCGTGACCAATGGGAATGCTTAGGGTTCTGTCGTTGGTGTTATTCACGGCGATCTCCGCGCTGGCGCAGTCGCCTACTTATGGTGTGGGACGCACGCCGAGCGCAGAGGAGATCCGTGCGTGGGATATCTCCATCGGCCCTACCGGAGAGGAACTCCCGCCAGGGCGCGGAACCGCCAAGGAGGGCGCGCAGGTCTATCGCACGAAGGGGTGCGCGGGATGCCACGGGGCGACGGGTATCGAAGGCACGGCCCCCAATTTGAAAAGCAAAGTTGGCCCGGATGCCGAGCTCTGGTCACGGGGACGAATACTGCCGCTTCGCGCGCCGTTCGCGACGACGGTCTGGGATTACATCAATCGCGCCATGCCTCTCAATAGAGAGGGAACGCTGACCGCCAATGAGGTATACGCGCTGACGGCGTTTCTGCTCAATATAAACGGCGTCATCCCGGAGGACGAAGTGCTCGACGCCCGGAGTCTGCCGAA
>VAZL01000313.1:0-5787 GCA_005883445.1 Alphaproteobacteria bacterium
CGGCGTCGCGGCCAATCTGATGTCGGGCGCGGCGCGGCCGTCCTACGTGGCCGACATTCGCCAGGAATATGCCCGCATCGCCGCCGCGCATGCGCGCGGTGAAGCCAGCAAGCAGCGGCTTTCGCTCGCGGACGCGCGCGCCAACGCCCTCAAGCTCAACTGGTCGGGAAATTATGTTCCGCCGCGGCCGAGCTTCCTGGGAACGCGGGTGCTCGAGGATTACCCGATCGCGGAGCTGCGCGACTACATCGACTGGTCGCCGTTCTTCGCCACCTGGGAGCTCGCGGGCAAGTTTCCCGCCATCCTCGACGACGCCAAATACGGCGCGGCCGCGCGCAGCTTGTTCGAGGACGCCCAGGCGATGCTCGAGCGCATGGCATCCGAGCGCTGGCTGCGCGCCAGCGCGGTGTTCGGGTTCTGGCCGGCCAATTCCGACGGCGACGATATCCTCCTCTACGGCGACGAAGCCCGCAGGACGCCGATCGCGGTGCTGCACACGCTGCGCCAACAGCTCACCCGCCGCGAAGGGCGCGCCAATATCGCGCTCGCCGATTTCGTAGCGCCGCGCGCGAGCGCGCTTGCCGACCACGTCGGCGCCTTCATGGTCACCGCCGGCATCGGCGAGGACGAGGTGGCGGAGCGCTTCAAGCGGGCGAACGACGATTATTCGGCGATCATGGTCAAGGCGCTCGCCGACCGGCTCGCCGAAGCCTTCGCCGAGCGCCTGCACCAGCGGGTGCGCCGGGAATTCTGGGGCTACGCGCCGGAGGAGGCGCTCAGCAACGTGGAGCTGGTCGGGGAAAAATACCGCGGCATCCGCCCGGCGCCCGGCTATCCCGCGCAGCCCGACCACAGCGAGAAGGCGAGCCTGTTTGCGCTGCTCGACGGCGAGCGGCGCATCGGCCTCAAGCTCACCGAGAGCTTCGCCATGTGGCCGGGCGCTTCCGTGTGCGGGCTCTACTTCAGCCATCCCGAGAGCCACTATTTCGGCGTCGGCAAGATCGAGCGCGATCAGGTCGAGGACTACGCCGCGCGCAAGGGCTGGAGCGTGGCCGAGGCGGAGAAGTGGCTCGCGCCGGTGCTCAACTACGACCCGCTGGCTGCGGCGCGAACGGCGGCGGAGTAGCTCGCCGTAGCCGGCTGGCGCTTTTCGAGAAATACTGCAAGCGAGTGCGCGCCCGGCATGAAGCCGTGCCGAATCGAGAATGCAACATGCAGGTTGGTTTCTTCTTCTGGCCCTACACGCTCGATCTGTGCGAGCGGCTTGCCGAGCGCGCCGATCGCTACGGCTATGCCATGATCGGCATTGCCGACACGCCGGGAAACGCCATGGATCCATGGGTGTCGGCGGCGATGGTCGCGCGCGTCTCGCGCCGCGCGCGCGTTGCGGTCTGCGTCACCAATCTGCTCACCCGGCATCCCGCGATCAGCGCGGCCGCGGTCGCCTCGCTCGACCATGTGTCGAACGGACGCGCCGTGCTCGGCATCGGCGCCGGCCACAGCGGCACCAAGAATGTCGGGCTGCCGAAGTCGCGTGCGCGCGAGCTCGCGGAAGGAGTGACGTTCATCAAGACGCTGTTGCAGGGCGCGCCGGCGACCCTTCGCGGAGCGAGCGCGCATCGCCAATTACGGCCTCGCCGCTGACAACATCCGCGACTCGCGAACGCATATCGCCGCCGGCGCCGAAGCCGCCGGCCGCGCGGGCGACGATATGGAGATTTGGCAGATCGCGGCGCTCGACTGCAACGAGGATCGCGATGCCGCGCGCAACAAGGTCGGCGCCATGCTCGCGTTCCTCGCCGGCTACGTGATCGGAGACAAGCATCTGGAGACGCGGGGCGTGCCCGAGCCGCTGCGCGCGCCGCTGCTCGAATTGCGCCGGCGCTACAGCACGCGGCCGGGCGAAGCCGACATCAGGCTGATCCAAGAGCTCGGCCTTTTCGATTATCTGTCGCGCCGGCTGTCGATTTGCGGCAATCCGCAGGATTGTCTCGCGCAGGCGCTCGCCGCCAAAGCCGCCGGCGCCGAGCGGCTGATGCTCACCGTCAGCCTCGCCTGCGACCCGGTGCGGACCGTCGAACTCTTCGGCGAACACGTGCTTCCGAAACTGTAACTTCCGGCAAAGTGTGAATAGGGCAGAGATGCGTTAGTCGAGCCGGGACAGGGCGCTCGATGCACTCTTCCAAGCGCGCGGGATATTAGCGTAAGCTTTTCATGCGCGATCTCCGGCAGGATATGCCGGGCAAACCTCGGGAGGAGATCATGAGCGCAGTCGGCACCGTTGGGTCTTCTCCATGGTATCGCTCGCTGGACCGGTCGCAGTGGAAAGCGCTCATCGCCGCGAACCTCGGCTGGACGTTCGACGGTTTCGAAGTGTTCGCGCTTATTCTCACCGTCGGCGTTGCGCTGCATCAGCTCTTGGAGCCTTCCCAATACCCGCTCATCCCCGCCTATGCCGGAGCGGTCATTGCGATAACCGTATTCGGCTGGGCGATCGGAGGTCTGCTCGGCGGCGTGCTTGCCGACTATCTCGGCCGCAAGCGCTCGATGACCCTTACGATCCTTGCCTATTCGCTGCTCACCGGGATCAGCGCGCTGTCCTGGGATTGGGTGTCGTTTGCTGTGTTTCGCTTTCTTGTCGGAGTCGCGATCGGTTCGGAATGGGCGACCGGGGCGTCGATCATGGCCGAGCTCTGGCCCGCCCACGCACGCGGCAAGGGTGGCGCCTTTTTGCAAGCGGGATACCCGATCGGAAGCATTCTTGCCTCCGGCGTGTGGCTCGCCATCGGGACCTCCGGCCCCGACGCGTGGCGCTACATGTACCTGATTGGCGTGCTGCCCGCGCTTATCGTGTTCTGGATCCGGCGCAATATTCCCGAATCGCCCCGCTGGGAGGAATCGAACAGGCGCCGCCGCGCCGCGTATGATCTGCGGCGCCAGGGTGCGGCGCTCGAAGGGGAAGACGCGGCGCTCGTGCGCTTTACGCTGGTCGATCTGTTTGCCGAAGGCGCCGTCCGCGCGCGGCTGTTCTTGACGTTCGTGATGTCGCTGTCGGTGACGATCGGTTATTGGGGCGTTTCGACCTTTGTTCCGAGCTATGTCGGATCCGTCGCAACCGCCGCTGGCCTCCCGGCCCAGCGCTATGCGGCATTGGCGGGCCTAGTCCAGAATCTGGGCGCCTTGATGGGTTTCTCGTGCTTCGGTTTCCTCGCCGACGCTTATGGGCGCAAGCCGACGACGATCTTGTATTACCTGATGTGCCTGATCCTGACGCCGATCGTCTACCTGTGGGTGAAGGATATCTATGTGCTGCTCTTCGCCTTCGCCGTGTATGGATTTTTCATCCAAGGCGTTTTTTCGTGGACGCCCATTTGGCTGCCGGAACTCTTTCCGACGCGAATGCGCGCCACTGCCGCCGGTTTCATCTTCAATGCGCCGCGGTTGATCTCCGCGATCGCTCCGCTGATCGCCGGCACCTTGATCGTCGGCCTCGGCGGCTATGGCAAAGCCGCGACCATCATCGGCTCGTTCTACATTCTTGGGCTGATCGCCGTGCCGTTCTTGCCGGAGACGAAGGGAAAACCGCTGCCGGAAGCCGACACATTATCGCCGGCTCTGGGCGGAGAGCGGCGTTGAAAAGTCCGTTCGACGTTCTATTTCGGCGCCGCGCTCGTGCGCGCGGCGGGGCCTCGCATCCAGGGGGAGACCAATGAATCCCGTTTGCATCCGCGCAGCAGGCGCACTTGCGTTCGCGCTCCTATCGGCGGTGGCTTCGGCCGCGGACTATCCGGCTCCAAAGGAGGGAGACTGGGTCGCGCGGGACTTTCGCTTTCACACCGGCGAAGTCATGCCCGAACTGCGCCTGCATTACAGAACGCTTGGCGATCCATCGGGAGAGCCTGCGTTGCTCCTGCATGGCACCGGCGGTTCGGGCGCGAATTTCTTGACGCCCGGCTTCGCGGGCGAGTTGTTCGGCTCCGGCCAGCCGCTGGATGCGAGCAAATACTTCGTCGTCCTGCCGGATGCGATCGGAACCGGAAAATCGGCGAAGCCATCGGACGGCCTGCGAACCAAATTTCCGAAATACAATTACGATGACATGGTTGAAGCCCAATACCGGCTCGTGACCGAGGGGCTCGGCATCCGTCACTTGCGCCTCGTGCTCGGCAACTCCATGGGCGGCATGCACACGTGGCTCTGGGGCGAAAAGTATCCCGGCTTCATGGACGCGCTGGTGCCCATGGCGTCGCAGCCCACGCCCATGGCGAGCCGCAATTGGATGTTGCGGCGGATGATGCTCGAAACGATCCGCAGCGACCCGGAATGGAATAACGGCAACTACGCGACGCAGCCGCCTTCGCTGCGCTTGGCCAGCGTGTTCTTCGCCATCGCGACCAGCGGAGGAACGCTCGCGTACCAGAAGATGGCCCCCACGCGCGAGCAGGCCGACAAGCTCGTGGACGAGCGCTTGGCGGCGGCGCCTCCCGGCGATGCCAATGACTTTCTCTACCAATGGGAGTCTTCGCGCGACTACGACCCCTCGGCCGGCCTTGAACGGATCGAGGCCGCGCTCCTGGCGATCAATTCGGCCGACGATGAACGCAACCCGCCTGAAACCGGAATCACGGAACGCGCACTCAAACGCGTGAAGAATGGCCGGCTTTACCTGATCCCGGCGAGCGAAGACACGCGCGGCCACGCGACCACCGGCACGGCAAAATTCTGGAGCCAACAGCTGCAGCAGCTGTTGCAGACCGCGCCCCGCCGGACAACCGAGAACGCGCGACGACAATAGGGAGATGGCAATGGTTCTGTTGCGGTTCGGATGTGCGCTGATCGTCGCCGCGGTCACCTGCGCGAGTTATGGCGTGCAGGCGGAGGTGACGCGAATCGAGATTGCTTCGCGCACGGACGTTCTCGGCGGCAAGCCCTTCGGCGCCGCCGGCGCCTACGAGAAGATCGTCGGGAAGGTGTTTTTCTCGGTCGATCCCGCGCATCCCCGCAATAAGGCCGTCGTCGATCTCGACAAGGCGCCGCGCGATGCGGACGGGCGCGTGGCGTTTTCGGCTGATCTCTATGTCCTCGCCCCGAAGGACGCCGGCCGCAGCAATGGCGTCGCCTTATTCGACGTCCTCAACCGCGGGCGCAAGAACATGCTTCGCGACTTCAACCGCGCAGCGGCGGTGCCCGACCCAACCGCCGAGGGGGATTTCGGCGACGGCTTCCTGATGCGGCAGGGCTATACCCTGGTGTGGGTGGGATGGCAGTTCGATATTCCGCACCGTGGTGGATTGATGGGGCTCGATGCGCCGCCCGCGCTCGATCAGGGAAAGCCGATCACCGGACGGGTGTCGACCACATTCACGCCGAACACGGCCGAAGAGACCTACGCGCTCGACGACATGGGGCGCTATGCCGATACGACCCGCTATCCGCCGCTCGATCCTGCCAGCGCGGCGAACACGCTCACCGTGCGCGATGGCTTTCTCGGCGCGCCGCGCACCGTTGCGCGCGACCAGTGGCAGTTCGGTCGCATGAAGGACGGCCAGTTGGTGCTCGACATTTCCGCGCTCTATCTCAAGGGCGGCTACGAGCCAGGTCATTTTTATGAGTTGAGTTACGAGGGGGCGCCGTCGTTGCGGGCCTGGGATTTGCGGCGTTGCGCGACATGGCATCCGCGGTCAAGCACAGCCAAGGCGGTCCGATCGCGGCGCGTTACGCTTACGCCTTCGGTCCATCGCAGGACGGCCGCCTCCTGCGGGAATTTCTCTACGAGGGCTTCAACGC
>VAZL01000313.1:5871-9690 GCA_005883445.1 Alphaproteobacteria bacterium
CTTGATCTCGATCAACACGATCCGGTGACCGGCAAGACCGATGGTATCTTGGCGAGACTTGCACCGGACCAGCGGCCTAAGGTTTTCTATACCAATTCGTCGGGCGAATACTGGGGCGGTGGCCGCGCCGCGGCGTTGACCCATACGACGCTCGATGGCCGCGACGATGCGAAAGTGCCGGACAACGTGCGCATCTATCTGATCGCCGGCACGCAGCATGTTCCCGGCGGTTATCTGCCGTCGCAAGGGCCGGGCCAGCAGAAGCCGAACGGCAACGAATACGCGTGGGCGGAGCGCGCACTGCTCGTCGCAATGGATCGCTGGGTGCGCGACGGCGCTGCCCCGCCGCCGAGCGCGCATCCGCGGCTGGCGGACAAGACGCTCGTGCCGCGCGAGAGTATCGATTTCCCGGCGATCCCGGTAGTGCGCGCGCCGCTCACCATCCCGGCCGGCTATCGCGCCGATCTCGAAGGCCCGCACACCGCGCATCCGCTGCCGTTATTGGTCCCGCAGGTCGATCGCGACGGCAACGAGCTCTCCGGGATTCGACTTCCAAACGTGGCCGTTCCGCTCGCGACCTATACCGGCTGGAATTTCCGCAACCCTTCGATCGGCCAGCCCGGCGAATTGCTCCCGCTCACCGGCTCCTACATCCCCTTTGCCGTGACCAAGGCGGCACGCGAGGAAGCGCGCGACCCGCGCATGTCGATCGAAGAGCGCTACGGCAACCGCGCGCAGTATCATCGGCTTGTGACGGATGCCGCAACGAGGCTCGTGCAAGCGGGCTACCTTTTGAACGAGGATGTCGACCGGGTCGTGGAGCGCGCGCTCGCGAATTGGGATGAGATCACGCGCGGGACGACTCTCGCAGGCAACTAACGCGGCTGCGCGCTGACAAAGAGGGCCTCTGGAAAATGCAAAACACCGGAGGGGCCCTCCGGTGTGGAAAAATCGATCGAACGCGGCGTTGCGTGGATGCTCGCGATCAGAACGCGCCCAGCAGGATCGCGCCGACGAACGCAAACACGGCGAACACCGCCAGCACGTTGAGCCTCAACGCAAGATCCACGTCACGTCCTCCCGTTTTGTTCGCGACGAAAGTCTAACAGAGGGATGACGAAGTCCTAATGACAAATATGCTGCATTGCCGAAGGCAAGCACACGAATTTGATCCCGGCGCGCACGACACGACCAACATCATGATATTTCGACGTAAACTATCGGGGACGTTGTCTTTGATGGCGCATAACGAATGCTTGCGGGTCCAATATTCGATCCGCGCGGACCTCGATAGATCTAAGGGTCACGTGGAATAATACGTGGCGGACCATGACGTTAGTCCGCTGACGGGGCGATTGCAGGGCGCCGGTCTTGCGCGCGCCGCCGCGAGCGACGCAACTGCGAGACACCAAAACCGGTCCATCCTTCTTAACCATAGCGCGAGGCGTGGACCGGCGGCCGAGCGCGCGCATCAATCTTTGAAGAAACGTTAACAACATCCATCGCATGCTCGCGCCATGGCGTGGGGAGTGCGTTGGTATCTCGTCGGCTCCATCATCCTTGGCCTTCTCGGCGTGTTAGCGGGTTGCAGCGGCGGCGGCTTTTTTGCCGAGCGCGAGCCGTGGCGCCACGAGGCCGAGGTGCAATGCCTCAACATGGGCGCCGTCAAGGAAAGCGCGGGCATCGTCCGCATCCGGCCGATCCGGGGCCCCGGGATGTGCGGCGCCGATTTTCCGCTCAAGGTATCGACCTTGGGCGAGAGCGGACCGCTCGGCTACAGCGACGAGCTGCGTCCGCCCGGCGACATTCCGCGCGGTGCGCCGCCGCCGCGTTGGCCGATCCGCCCGGCGGAGCCGCCTTACCAATCGCGCGTGCTGCCGGACTACCAATCAGGTCCGCCGCAACCGCCGCGGCGTGACACCACCCCCGATGAGCCCGTGTTGCTCAACCCGCCGGGGGTGGTCGATCAGCCCACTGTCCCGGCCGAGCCTTACGACTTTCGCCGACCCTACGGGGCGACGCCCGCCGCTCCGCCGCCGAAATCTCGCTCGCCGTCCCCGATGGGCTCGCCTCGCGATGATTTCTCGCCCGAGCCCTACGAGCGCCGGCCGTTGGTCGACGCGCCGGGCCCGCCGCGCGACGCCCCGCGCGCGTCCGCGCGCGAGCCGCCGCCGGGTGCGTTGGGTCCCGCCCGCGACATCCCGCCGACGCCAGCGTTCACGCCGGTCGCGGTGAGCCCGCCGGCGACGCTCGCATGCCCGATCGTGTCCGAGCTCGAACGCTGGATCGCAGGCGCCGTGCAGCCGGCGGCGATGCGCTGGTTCCGCTCGCCGGTTGTCGAGATCAAACAAATTTCCGCCTATTCCTGTCGCGGCATGAACGGCAATTCGCGGGCGAGCATTTCCGAGCACGCGTTCGGTAACGCGCTCGACATCGCGGCGTTCACGCTCGCCGACGGACGCAAGATCACGGTGAAGAACGGCTGGCGCGGGTTGCCGGAGGAGCAGGGCTTTCTGCGCGACGTGCAGGCCGCGGCCTGCGATCAATTCAGCACGGTGCTGGCGCCCGGCTCGAACGTCTATCACTACGACCACATCCACGTCGATTTGATGCGCCGGCGTGACGGCCATCGCGCGTGCAACCCGCACGCTGTCTCGGGCGAAGAGGTCGCCGCGCGCGCCGCGCGATACGCGATCAAGCGCGATCCGGGCATTACCGGCTCGCTCGCACCGCGCCGGTCGGCGGCGCCGCGGTGGCCCTTTGATCCCGACGAGGAACGGCGCGAGCGCGCCCTGCCGATGGCCCAGCCCGGCGAGGACGGTCAAGACGACTGACGCGACCAATTTTGGCCGGGTCCACCGCTCATTCCCGCGCATAGCGCGTCGAGACGCGCGTGAACGCGCTTATGTTGGGAATCCAAGTCTTAAGCGGGAATCCAGTCTGCTGTCCGGATCTGGGTTCCCGCTTTCGCGGGGACGAGCGGAATGCGGAATAGAGGCGGCAGGGGGCTGCGACACCATGCGGCACCTCTTACAATGCCGCCATGGGATACCAATATTTGGGTGGACCAAACGGTCTGTCTGGGAGGATTTCCATGCTTTCCTTGCGCGTTCGTCCGCTGCTTGCGCTTTGCGCCGTGGCGGCGGTGTTGGCCTTCGCGATGACCGATGCCGATGCCCGCGCCGGTCGCGGCGGAAGCTTCGGCAGCCGCGGCTCGCAAACCTTCTCCGCGCCGCCGTCGACGACGA
Source organism: Alphaproteobacteria bacterium (assembly GCA_005883445.1). Lineage (GTDB taxonomy): Bacteria > Pseudomonadota > Alphaproteobacteria > Rhizobiales > Xanthobacteraceae > VAZQ01. Next base: position 9,120 of record VAZL01000313.1, read on the forward strand.
CGTCGCCCGGCGCGCGGCCGATGGAGCGCAGCATGACGCAGCCGGGGCAGCCGGGCGGCACGTTCGCGCAACGCCCGCCGGTATCGTCGCCCATGGGCGGCTTCTTCAATCGGCCGGGCTTTCTCGGCGGCCTGTTCACCGGTTTCCTCGGCGCCGGCTTGCTCGGCCTGCTGTTCGGCCATGGTTTCCTGGGCGGCCTCGGCGGCTTCGCCTCGATGCTCGGCCTGTTGCTGCAGATCGGCCTCATCGTGATCATCGGCTATCTGGTGTGGATGTGGTGGCAGCGCCGCAGCCAGCCCGCGCTCGCCAGCGGCCCGGCATTGCGCGATTACGCCTCCGGCGACGCACGTCCGCAGATGGGGTTCGGTGGCGGCGCTCCTGCATCGGGTGCGCGCGCATCCGGCACCGACGAAGTCGGGCTCACGCCGGATGACTTCAATGCCTTCGAGAAGACCCTTGACGAGGTGCAGAGCGCGTATAGCGCCGAAGATCTCGCGCGGTTGCGCCGGCACGTTACGCCCGAGATGCTCTCCTATTTCTCGGAGGAGCTGTCGGCGAATGCGAGCAAGGA
>VAZL01000314.1 GCA_005883445.1 Alphaproteobacteria bacterium
CGATGCGCGGATGGCGGATGATGGCGGCGGCGTCCTTGAAGATTTTCACCGACGTGGCGTAGACGGCCATGCTGCGCTCAGAGCGCGGCTGAATGAAACGCTCCCCGGTCTGGTAATAGCGCGCCGCGCGCATGAAGCAGGATGCCGCGGTGAGCCTGTGCCCCCTGCGCTCCTCGTCGCGGCCGCGCGCCGCGATCTTGTCGCCCATGCGGGTCCATTCCTCGAACCAGGCGGCGTCGTCGCCGACGTGATTTTCGAGCGCGCGTCCAACGCGATTGACCTCGTCGATCTCGACACCGGTCCAGGGCGCAGCGCTCAGGCAAATGAGCAGGCCCATGGACCAGCGGTAGTTGGTGGGAAAATAAAGGAAGGCAGGATCATCTTTGCGGCCGATCACTGTGAATTCTCCGACGCTGCATCCGAGTCAGTATCTCGCGCGCGCGAGGGGTCGCCGCGTCGCGACACCCATTGTCGCAAAGGCAGACGATTGCGGCTCCCTGTGTTCGCGGGAGACGATATGGTGTCAGCGAGCACGAAGAATCATACCGGCTTTTCGCCGAGGATGGTCACGCGACGCATCAGACGCCGCTCGTTTGGGCTGAAATCGGTTCGTGCATGCAGCGTGCAACGGTTGTCCCACATCAGCAGGTCGCCGGGACGCCAGACGTGCTCGTAGACGAATTCGCGTCGCTCCTGGTGGTCGAACAACGTAGCGAGCAGCTCGTTGCTCTCCGGCTCGGGCAGCCCTTCGATCCGCACCGTCATCAGGCGGTTGACGTAGAGCGCCTTGCGGCCGGTCGCCGGATGGGTGCGGACCACGGGATGCACGTAGGACGGCACTCCCTCCGCGAGCCGCGTGCCGCGCTTCATGGCCGCGCTGTCGTAGTCGTAGGCATTGAGTGCCTTGCAACCCTCGATGCGCCGTTTCATTCCATCCGGCAGGGTCTCATAGGCCGCGTAGCCGTTGGCGAACAGCGTATTGCCGCCCGTGCTCGGCACCTCAAGAGCATAGAGCATCGAGGCCATTGCCGGGCGCTCCTGATGGCACTGGTCGGTATGGAAATGCATCTCGCCGTCGGGCAAAGCGCCGATCGGCTTGCCGCCCTCGCGGATGTTCGAGATCAGCATCACCGCTGGATGATTGCGCACGAATTGTTTGGTGTGGATCACCGCCGGTGGACCGAATTTTTCCGCGAAGCGAACTTGGTCCTCCTCGCTCAGCTCCTGACCGCGCAGGAGGATGACGAGGTTCCTGTGCCAGGCGTCCCGGATTTGCGCGAAGGCATAATCGTCGATCTCCTCGCTCAGATCGACGCCGATGATCTCGACGCCCAGAGCCGGGGATAGCGGTCTTAAGGCAAATGTCGGCGGATAAACCTTGGCCTCGGCGCGAGCACGTTCCATCCCGGTCGCCCCATCAATGCCGCGGCGCGCCGTGCGCGGCGCGGGCCGCCCGATTATGGGCCGCAAAACAGCCAATCCTCAAGGCTCCTTCGCATCGACCAGGACGAAGGCGATGCGGCAGGGCTCGGTGCCGCGATTGACCCAGGCGTGATTGGTGCCCTGCTGCACCAAGACGTCTCCCGCCTTCAAGTGAATCTCCGAATCGTCGAGCAGCATGTCGATCTCGCCGGCCATGACGATGGCATAATCCACCGTGCGAGTGCGGTGCATGGCCGGATGCCGAGGCGGCAATCCGCGCTTGGGTGCGCCGTCGCCCAGGCTTTGGTGCATGGTGTTGGCATCGAGCTTGCTCGTTTCGGGCGTTTCCGGCGGAAAATCGACAATGCGAAAGACCGTGCCGCCGCGCGGAGGTATGATGCCGATGTCGATCGCGGCCCGGTCGGCACTGCCGGAAAGGTCGGCCGGGGTCTGATCCGTGACCCACAACAGTCGCGACACGGTCTGCGCCTGCGGCCGCACCTTCTTGTGCGGATTGGCGCCGTCCAGCAGCACCACGGCCTTGTCCTTGCTGTCGATAGTGGTGACCACGCGGCGAACGTCTGCACTCAAAGCCATGATGGCGTTTCCTCCTGCGTTTGCGCGAGCGCTAGAGCCGCCCATCATACTCTGTCATTGCCGCGCATGACACCGGACGTCAGGTACCTCGACCGTCAGTGCATCATCGGCGCAAGTCGGTCAAACGCCGACTGCGTGGACAATCCGATGCGTGACGTTGTGGGCTAGACCGGCGCAGCATCGACCAGCACGAAGGCGACATAGGCCGAATCATCGCTGCGGTTGCTCCAGGCATGATTGGTTCCGCGCTGGATCAAGACGTCGCCGGCCTTGAGCAGAACCTCGCCCTCATCCATCAACGCGTGGATCTCGCCCGAGAGCACGATGGCGTAATCCACCGAGTTGGTCCTGTGAAAGCCGGGGTGGCGCGGGGAGGCGCGATCGAACACGACGCTGTGACCGGAACCGTCGTCGGCGCTGGCGCGCTCCCGCTCGAGCGCGGCGAGGCGCTGCCGGTCCGGCGGGTATTCGATGACTCGGAAGACCGTCCCATTCTTGAGCGGCGCGAGCCGAAAGGCATGATCGGTCGTCTCGGCATTGCCGCCGTTCTCGGCGGGCATCATGCGCGTCTCCCACAGTTCGGTCACCACCGCGCTGCCCGGACTGCGCTGGTAAACATGCGGCGGCGCCCCATCCATGATGAACACGGACCGGCCAGCGGCGTCGTGCCCGGTCACCACCCGGCGAATCGGCTTGGGCATCAATGTCTCCGGCGAACGCGGCTATCGGTACACGTTGCAGAGCGTGGCGATAGACCCAATCGGATCGCGGGTCACATTTGCCGCTCGACCATCATTCGCTTGATCTCGGCGATGGCCTTGGCGGGGCTGAGGCTCTTCGGGCAGGCCTTGGCGCAGTTCATGATGGTGTGGCAGCGGTAGAGGCGGAACGGATCCTCGAGATTGTCGAGGCGCTGTCCGGTCGCCTCATCCCGACTGTCCTTGAGCCAGCGGTCGGCCTGAAGCAGCGCGGCGGGCCCGAGGAAACGCTCGCTGTTCCACCAATAGCTCGGGCAGGCGGTCGAGCAGCACGCGCACAGAATGCACTCGTAGAGGCCGTCGAGCTTCTGACGGTCCTCGTGGCTCTGCTTCCACTCCTTCTGCGGCGTCGGCGAGGTGGTCTGCAGCCACGGCTCGATCGCGGCATGCTGGGCATAGAAGTTGGTGAGATCGGGGACCAAGTCCTTCACCACCGCCATGTGCGGCAACGGATAGATCTTCACTGCGCCCTTGATGTCAGCCATCGCCTTGGTGCAGGCGAGCGTATTGGTGGCATCGATATTCATGGAGCAGGACCCGCACACGCCCTCACGGCAGGAGCGGCGGAAGGTCAGCGTCGGGTCGACGTTGTTCTTGATCCAAATGAGCGCGTCGAGAACCATCGGCCCGCAATCGTCACAATCGACGTAATAGGTATCCATGCGCGGGTTTTTGCCGTCGTCCGGATTCCAGCGGTAGATGCGATACTCGCGCACGTGATCGGCACCGCTGGGATACGCCCAGGTCTTGCCGTCGGTGACCTTGGAGTTTTTCGGCAGCGTGAGTTGAACCATCTGATGTCTCGCTAGCGCCTCTAATACACGCGCGGCCTGGGCTCGATGTACGACACCTCGTTCGTGAGCGTGTAGGCGTGCACCGGCCGGTAGTCGATCGTGACCTTGCCATCGGCATCGAGCCAGGCGAGCGTGTGCTTCATCCAGTTCTTGTCGTCGCGTTCGGGGAAGTCCTCGCGCGCGTGCGCTCCGCGGCTCTCGGTGCGGTTCTTCGCCGAATCCATGGTGACGACGGCCTGCGCGATCAAGTTGTCGAATTCGAGCGTCTCGATCAGGTCCGAGTTCCAGATCAGCGAACGATCCGTGACCCTGATGTCGGTGACGCCACCGTAAATCTCGTGAATGAGCTTATGACCTTCATCGAGAACCTCGGCGGTGCGGAACACCGCGCAGTTGTTCTGCATCACCTTCTGCATCTTCAGGCGCAACTGCGCCGTCGGCGTCTGGCCCGAGGCGTGGCGGAACTTGTCGAGGCGCGCGAGCGCGTGGTCGGCCGAATCCTTCGGCAGATCCGGGTGGCTGTCCCCGGGATGCAGAACTTCGGCACAGCGCATGGCCGCCGCGCGGCCGAACACCACCAAGTCGATCAGCGAGTTCGAGCCCAGGCGATTTGCGCCGTGGACGGACACGCAAGCCGCTTCCCCGAGCGACATCAAACCGGGCACCACGAAGTCGTCGTTGCCGTTCTTCTTGGTCAGCGCTTCGCCGTGATAGTTGGTGGCAATGCCGCCCATATTGTAATGCACCGTCGGTACGATCGGGATCGGATCGGTTGTGACGTCGACCCCGGCGAAAATGCGCGCTGATTCGGAAATGCCGGGCAGCCGCTCGTGCAGCACCGCCGGATCGAGATGGTCGAGGTGCAGATAGATATGGTCCTTGT
>VAZL01000315.1 GCA_005883445.1 Alphaproteobacteria bacterium
CCTATCCGGTGAAGGAATGCGCGGGCCTCTTATGGACCTATATGGGGCCGCAGCCGATGCCGGAACTGCCGGTGTGGGAACCGTTCACGTGGGAGAACGGCTTTCGCGAAATCGTGCTCTCCGACGTTCCCTGCAATTGGTTCCAGTGCCAGGAGAACTCCTGCGACCCCGTGCATTTCGAGTGGATGCACGACAATTGGAGCCTGCGGCTGAGCGGCAAGGCGGGTCCCTACGCCAGCAAGCACCTCAAGCTCAAGTTCGAGGAATTCGACCACGGCTTCATCTACAAGCGGGTGCGCGAGGACTCCGACGAGCACAATGCGTATTGGACCGTGGGGCGCGTCGCGCTGTGGCCGAACGGCTTCTACCTCGGCAATCATTTCGAATGGCGCGTGCCGGTCGATGACGGGAACACGCTCAGCGTCGCCTGGTTCTTCATGCGCGTGCCGAAGGGACGCGAGCCCTACGTGCAGCAAAGCGTGCCGGCCTGGGTGAGCCCGATCAAGGACGAGCACGGCCGCTGGATCACGAGCCACGTCATCAACCAGGACATCATCGCCTGGGTCGGTCAGGGCCCGATCGCCGACCGCAGCAAGGAACACATCGGTGCCAGCGACCTCGGAATTGTGATGATCCGCAAGCGGCTGTTCGACGATCTCGACGCCATCGCCCAAGGCCGCGATCCGAAGGCGATCATCCGCAACTCGAACGTGGCGAGATGCGTCGAGCTGCCGTACTTCCAGAAAAAGGAGAGCGTCGAGGGGATCCCGCTCGAGGACTACGAGAAATATCCCTTGCTCAAGGCGCGCCTGAAGGCATTTCGGCACTGCTATGGCCAGCCGCCCGAGGTGCGGCGGGCGTTCGAGCAGGCCATGGGCATCGCCCAGTAACGGTATCAACGCACCGCCCCTGCGTTCACTCCCTTGGACCCGCCCGCAGTCGCGGGCGCTACCCCCACAGGTGCGAGTTCCTCGGCGTCTGCCGGCCGGGGCAGCGAGCACGCCTCGGGTCTGCGAAAAGCCTGGGGTCTGCGAAAAAAAGCCGGCCCTCGGCGCCGTTGGTCGGGAACCGTACCGAGGCTTCGGCGTTGCAGAAGACGTTGCAGAAAAAAACCTGGGGGCGTCCCGCCATGCCAAGTGCCGCGTATTTCCGCCGACAAGCCGACATCTGCCTTCGCCTCTCGTTGATCTCCTCCGATGGGGAGGTGTCCAACCGGCTGATCATCATGGCCAAGGAGTACGCGACGAAGGCTGACGCGCTGGAGGAAGCGGCCGCAGATCCGCCCCCCGCCGGCGTGCCCGACCTGGCGGGAAACCAAGCGGGATTGAGGTTGGGGCCGAATCCCCCCGAGCCGCCAGCCGAATGTTAGACGATCAGGTGGCCTTGACGGCGGCGACGCGCGTGGCCCGGCCCGCGGTTGCTCGCGGCGACGTCACGAGCGCCCGCCGGCGGAGCCGGAAGGCCGAGCTTGCCGCAGCGCCTGGTTGAGACCCGCCTTCTGCTTGTCGTCGAGCGAATCGTAGAGCTGTTGCAGCGCCGGGCTCATGCTCATCGCCGCGAACAGCATGACGTCGAGGCGATCCGTTGCAGCGGCGAACCGCCCCATGGGACTCAGGAGCGGATCGGCGGGGCAGGAACCGGCAACAAGCTTTGCCATGGCGGCCGAGTTCAGCCGCAACGCTTCCAAGCCCGCGCGCTGCGGTCCGCTCGGTGGCGCTGCGCGTCCGATCGCACGCATGATCCCATCGGCAATTCCCGCCGCCGGCTCGGCGCACGTCTGTGCGCGCCCGTCGGTGGCGTCCGCTCCACTCTGCGCGGAGTCCGACGCGCCGCCGCGCAAGCGCCGCCGCTGTTCGTCCGTGAGCGAGTTGGAGAAATTCTCGAACGGCAGGCGAAGCGTGAAGAGCGCGTCGTGCATGGCCCAGATCCGGTCCTGGATCGCGGTGAGCCGTTGCGCGAGCGTCGCAGGCGCTGCGGCGGGGCACGTGGCCTGGATCCGTTCGATCGCCTGCGCCACGGCAGTCCGCAGCTGTTCAAGCGCATCGCGTTGCGATGCGGTCGGCTCGACGGCTCGCTCGATCCGCTCGATCAACGCATCGGCGCCGGCGTCCGCTGCAACATTGCCGCAGAGGTCGGAGGAGGAGAAGGGCGCCGTTGCCGGCGAGGTTGCATCGCTGACCTGGTTGGCTGCCGGGCGATTGCGTGGACCGCGCCGATCATCGACGTCCGATGGCGCAAACGCGCCTTGCACGATGGCGTCGTAGCCGTACGCCCAAAAGCGGTCGTTGCCCGCCGGCAAGAGTACGTATTCGACGAGATCGCGCGCAGCATCGGGCCAAAATATCGCTGCCGTCCGCTCCGGAGGTATTGGCGCCGCCGGCTCCGGAGGTATTGGCGCCGCCCGCTCGGGAGGTAGCGCTGCCGTCTGATCGGGAGGTAAGGCTGCCGCCTGCTCGGGAGCGACCGGCGCCGTGCGCTCAGGAGGTGGCGCTGTCGTCGGCGCGGCCGGCGCGCGCGCCGAAGGTCGATGCGCGCTGAGGGCCGCTCGCCGTTCCATGCGCGCGGCGCGGGTGCTGCGCTGGCCAACCGAAGCATGCGTTGCGCTGCGCCGATGATGCCTCGACGAATGGCGGAAACCGCCGAACATCGCCCCGAAGGATCCTGCCACCACTCCCAGCAGCACGGCCGGACCAAATCGCGGTCGCGCGTCCGCATTGGAAGGAACGGCGAGGGAGAAGGCGACGGCAGCAAGGATGGGAATCGTGGAAGGGCGCATGACCGTTCTCCGGTCCGTTGCCGCATCCGATTCAACCGCCGAGTGATGCAAAAGTTCCAGCTGCAACGCAGGAGATAGGAATCGCTGAAGGACAAAGCTCGGCGTTCCGGGCGGCCGGCGTTGTCTCGCAATGCGCCGGAATGCCATGATTTGCGAGATATGGGCGCCAGCCGCCGAGGACATCGAATGCGTTCGGAGCGGACCTGCGATGGTGTGAGGCCACAGTGATGCATCCATCCAGCCATGCCGCGTTTGCGCTGCTGCTGCTTTCGGCGCAACCCGCGCCGGCGCAGGCGCCGCTCCCCCCAGGCTTCACCGATGCCGCCGCCGTGGTCGACGGGCTGATCGTCGACATGCGCTATTTCGGCGCCAACAATTTCGTGGGCGAACGAATCGACGGCTACGAGCGCCCGCGCTGCCTTTTGTCGGTGCCGGCGGCGAACGCGCTGGCCGCGGTCGAGCGTGACCTTTCGGCGCGCGGACTCGGCCTCAAAGTGTTCGATTGCTACCGGCCGCAGCGCGCGGTCGCGCAATTCGTGCGCTGGGCGCAGCGGATCGACGACGTCAAGCGCAAACGCGAATTCTATCCCGACGAGGACAAGCGCGAGCTGTTCAACAAAGGCTATATTTCCGATCGCTCCGGTCACTCGCGCGGCTCGACCGTCGATCTCACGCTGGTGCGGCGCGCGGACGGACGCGAGCTCGATATGGGCTCGCCGTTCGACTTCTTCAGCCCGAAGTCATGGCCGTCGGATCGGAGCGTGAGCGACGAGGCGCAGCAGAACCGCGCGCTGCTCGCCGCCGCGATGCGCCGCGGCGGCTTTCGGCCCTACGACAAGGAGTGGTGGCACTTCACGCTCAACAACGAGCCGTTCCCGGATACGTATTTCGATTTCCCGGTCAGGTGATACAGCGGCCACTGTCCCTGATTTCGTCATGCGCGGGCATAGCGCGTCGGAAGACGCGCGTAAACGCGCTTATGACCCGCGCATCCATCGAAAAAAGAATCGTTTCATTCAAGGGGATGGATTGCACCGCAACTCGGGCTTGCCCGAGTTGCGCACTACTATGCGCCACAAGTCGGGTAAACCCGACTTGCGGTGTCAAGCCCGGCAATGACGGCGGGCCACGGTGGTGACCGTCACACCTCGATGAAGACCTTTCCGCCTTCGACGACCGTGGGATAAGTCTTGATTGGAACCATACACGGGGGGGCGACGACCACGCCGGTGCGGATATTGAACTGCCCGCCGTGAAAATTGCATTCGATGACGTCGCCTTCGACGAAGCCTTCCGACAACGAGCCCGGGCCGTGGGTGCAGTGATCGTCGGTCACGAAGAATTCGCCGTCGAGGTTGAACACGGCGAGCGTCAGATCTGCCTTCTCGACCTTGAGCACAGCTCCGGCTTCCACGTCAGAAGCGTTGCATAGTTCGATCTTGCTCGGCATCAA
>VAZL01000316.1 GCA_005883445.1 Alphaproteobacteria bacterium
TTTCGGGCGGCGATGGTCGCAGGCGCTGACGGCCACGATCTCGAAGCGCGACGAGCCCGTCTTCGCCGCCGCCGGCGTAGAGCCGAAAAAACTCGAAAACCGCCGCGTTCGCGTGCGCGGTTGGATCGAGGAGCGTAACGGCCCGCGTATCGAGCTTACCCGCCCGGAGCAAATCGAGATCGCCGAGCGCGACTGACGGAACGCGAAGAACGCCATCGTGGACGCCGCAGTGAGACAACCCAGCATTCTCCGCGCCAGACGGCTGGCGCCAGCCGGCGCCGCCGCGCTCGCGCTCCTGCTCGCGGGTTGCAGCTCAGCGCTGCTCTCGATCGGCGCGCCGCCGGGCTCGCTGCCCGAGGCGCCGCGACAGGCCCAGCAACAACCACAACCGCCGGCTCCGACCTCGCGCGAGCATCAGCGCATTCTCGCCGCCTATAACGGCGCCTACGACGATCCCAAGCTCGAGGGGCTGCTCAACCAGATGGTTGCGAAGCTGGTGGCGGCGTCCGAGCGGCCGGACGTGCATTATCGCGTCACCATCCTCAATTCGGAGGCGATCAACGCCTTCGCGCTACCGACCGGGCAGCTCTACGTGACGCGCGGATTGATCGCGCTGGCCAACGACACGTCGGAGCTCGCCTCGGTGCTCTCCCACGAAATGTCGCACGTGATCGCGCGCCACGCCGCCATCCGCGAAGACCAGGCGCGCCAAGTGGCGCTGGTGAGCCGCGTGGTGCAGGACGTGCTGAGCGATCCGGAAACCGGAGCGCTGGCGCTGGCGAAATCGAAGATCGCGCTCGCGAGCTTCTCGCGCGCGCAGGAATTCGAGGCGGACGGAAGCGGCATCGGCATGGCCGCGCGCGCCGGCTATGATCCTTTCGGCGCCGCGCGCTTCCTCACCTCGATGGGGCGTAATGCCGAGCTGAAATCCAACCCGAGCCAATCGCACATCGACCCGCGCGCGCCCGATTTCCTCTCCTCCCATCCGGCGACCCCCGAGCGCATCAGCAATGCGCAGGCGAGCGCCCGCCAGTTCAACGCGCCCGGCGCCGGCGAACGCGACAAGGCCGCCTATCTCGCCAGCGTCGACGGCATGGTCTACGGCGAGGACCCGAGCGAAGGCTTCGTGCGCGGCCGCCGCTTCCTGCATCCAAGGCTCGGCTTCACCTTCCTGGCGCCGGAGGGATTCGTGCTCGACAACACCGCGCAGGCGGTTCTCGGCGTCAAGGAGGGCGGCGGCCAAGCCTTGCGGCTCGATGTCGTGCGCGTGCCCGCGGAACAGACGCTCGCGGATTACCTCAGCTCCGGCTGGGTCGAGAACATCGACCCCAAATCCGTCGAGGAGGTCGTCATCAACGGGCTGCCGGCGGCGACCGCAACCGCCAAGGGCGACCAGTGGGTGTTTCGGCTCTATGCGGTGCGGTTCGGAAGCGACGTCTATCGCTTCATCTTCGCCTCCAAGCGCACGACCGCGGAGGTCGATCGCGCCTTTCGCGAATCCGTCGGCACCTTCCGTCGCATGACGCTGGCGGAAAGCCAGGCGGCAAAGCCGCTGCACATCAAGATCGTGACCGTCGCACGCGGTGACACGGTCGAGCGCTTGGCGAGCCGCATGGCGGTGTCCGACCGCGCGGTCGAGCGCTTTCGCGTCCTCAACGGGCTTGCTCCCAACGACCACGCCAATCCCGGCGACCAGGTCAAAATCGTGGTCGAGTGAGCGACCGAACACCCGTCATGGCCTTTCCCGCCGTTCGGCGTCATCATCGAACTTCGCGAGCTTTTGCGAGGTGAACGCATGAACATCGGTTTCGTCGGCCTCGGCGCCATGGGCGCCGGCATTGTGCCGCGGCTCATGGCCGCGGGCCACGCGGTGATGGGCTGGAACCGCAGCAAGCAGAAGGCCGAGCCGTTGATTGCCGCCGGCATGCGCCTGGCGCCGACGCCGCGCGCCGTCGCCGCGGCCTCCGACGCCGTGTTCTCGATCGTAACCGATGCGGCGGCGGTGCGAGCGGTCGCGCTCGGCGGCGACGGCATCATTTCCGGCCTGAAGAAGGGCGCCATCTATGCCGACATGAGCACGATCGCGCCGGACGCGAGCCGCGCGATCTGCGCAGAATTCGCCAAGCAAGGCGTGGCCATGCTCGATGCGCCGATTTCGGGCAGTCCGGTCACGCTGGCGCAGGGCAACGCCGCGGTCATGGTCGGCGGCGACAAGGCGGCCTTCGAGCGCATCGAGCCAGTGTTGCGCGCCATCGGGCCGAAGGTGACCTACATCGGCGCCAGCGGTCTCGCGGTACAGATGAAGATCGCGGTCAACCTCCTGCTCATGGTGGAAGTCATCGCCTTCGGCGAGGCGGTCGCGCTCGCGGAAAAAGGCGGGGTCGCGCGCGAGATCGCGGTCGACGCGATCCTCAAGAGCGTCGCGGCCTCGCCGGTGCTCGCCTATCGCGGGCCCTTCATCCTGGACGGCAAGATGCCCGCGGTCCCGCTTGCCGATGTCACGCTGCAGCAGAAAGACATGTTGCTGGCGCTCGAGCTCGGCCGCAAGCTCGGCAGCCCGGTGCCCCTGGCGGCGGCCGCAAACGAAATGATGAATGCCTGCCGCGGGTTGGGGCTCGATCATCGCGACTTCGTCACCGCGCACGAGGTCTATCGCCGCCTGGGGGGAGAGACGTAATGTGCCGCCACCATCAAACCGAGATGATGCTAGTTGAGGTATACGAATCGTGAAGCGAGCCGTGCGAAAGAGCAAACGGAAGGTCAGCCGCGCCAGCGCGGCAAGAACGTCCGCGAAAATGTATCGAACCAGTATGCGCGACGTGCCGAAGGTCGGGGGGCTCAAGCGCAAGGACGGCTGGGTCGACATGCAGGTGCAGTTCCTGATCGACAAAGCCTCCGCCGGCGCCGACCATGTGATCGGTTGGACCGTGCTCAAGCCCGGAGCGCGCCACGAGCGGCACCGCCATCACCATTGCGACGAGTTCTTCATCGTGCTCAAGGGCCACGGCCATATCTATACCGACGACGGCGAGGCCCCATCGGGCGAAGGCGACGTCGTCTACTCGCCGCGCAAGTGCTGGCACGGCTTCAACAACACCTCGAACGCGGACGTCGTGCTGGTGTGGGGCTGGATGGGTGCCGGCTCGATCGAGGCCTCCGGCTACGAGGTCGCTCCGGACAGTCATTGATTCCAGCGCCTCGCTCGGCCCGGCTGACGGAGGGGGTCATGAATCTCTGGGAGGATGCGCGAGTCATACGCGGCATGCGGGCGCAGCTCGAGCTGCGGCGCAAGCGTCTTGCTGCCGGCGATGCGCCATTGGGCTGGAAGGTCGGCTTCGCCGCGCCGGCGATGCTCGAGCGCCTCAACATCACCGGACCGTTGGTGGGATTCTTGACGCGCAATGCCCGCGTTCAATCGGGAGGAAGCGTGTCGCTTGCCGGCTGGGCCAAGCCCGTGGCCGAGCCTGAAATCGCCGTCCACATCGGCCGCGACGTTTCCGCCGGCGCCGACCATGCGACCGCCGAGGCCGCGATCGCGGGCATCTCGCCGGCGATCGAGATCGTCGATCTCACCGCGCCGCCCGAGGATCCCGAACGCATTCTCAGCGGCAACATCTATCAGCGCCACGTGGTGTTGGACGGCGCCGGACCGGCGCGCGCCGGCAGCGCGTCGAATGGCCTCACGTGCCGCGTCATTCGGCGCGCAAGCGAATTCGCGCGCACCAGCGATCCGCAGGCCAATACCGGGGAGTGGGTCGGCATCGTGCGCCACGTCGCCGACGTGCTCGCGGCCTTCGGCGAGCAGCTGCGCAGCGGAGAAATCATCATCACCGGGTCGGTGGTGCCGCCGCTCACGATCGAGCCCGGCGAGGATGTCATCGCGTTCGAGGTCGATCCGGTCGGCGGCGTCGGGGTGCGTTTTTCCGGCTTCGATAAGCCGCAGGCGTGAACGTTGCGCTGCCGGGACGGAGCGATTAGAGCAGTTTCAGGTGAAGTGGAATCAGCGCGAGCGGCGAACTCGGTCTTACCCTCCCCCTTGTGGGGAGGGTCGCCTGCCGAAGCGCAGCGAAGGCGGGCGGGGTGGGGGTCGCTGTTGTGGCGCGAAAGGCGTGCACCAACACTGACCCCCACCCCCACCCCCTCCCCACAAGGGGGAGGGGAGCAGTGCCCGAGCGAGGTCGCGATGTCGGTGCAAATCGACCGCCGCTCATTCCTGGTCAGCGTTGCTGCCGTCGGTAGCGCGCTTTCACTCGGCTTCGACATTCCATTCGGTCCCCGAGGTGTCCGCGCTGCCGACAGCGCACGGGAGATCACCGCCTGGGTGGTGATCGGGCGCGACGAAAGCGTGACCATCCGCGTCGCCAAGTCGGAGATGGGGCAAGGCAGCTTCACCGCGCTGCCGATGCTGGTCGCCGAAGAGCTCGAGTGCGACTGGATATGACCCCTCCGATCTCGTGCCCGTGGCGCGCTTCTCCAGCACCATTCTCGGCGTCGGCGTGCCGGCGTCGATGAACATCGCCACCCTCGCCGATTTCGTCAAACGCGCGCGCGCCGAAGCCGGCAAGTTCAATTCGGCCGCGGTTCCGGGCATCACCGAGCTGGCATTCGACTACTTCGCACACAGTGCCAAGATCACGACGACGAAGGTTCCGTATAAGGACATCGTGCAGGCCGTGAACGACCTCGCCGAGGATCGCCTGCAGGTCTATTCGGCCTCATACGCCATCCTGCGCCCGCAGCGAGAGGCCGGCAGGATCACGGTGCTGGCGCAGATGGGGCGCGAGCGGGCGCCGAGCCTGCCCGACATTCCGACCGGCATCGAAGCGGGTTTCCCCGAACTGGAAATGGACGGCAACGTCGGCCTGTTCGGAAGCAAGGCGCTGGCGGCGGAATTGCGTGAGCGCATCGGCGCCGACGTGGTCGCGGTGTCCGACGACAAGGCCATCGACGACAAGCTCAATGCGACCGCACAGACGCCGAGTCGCGGTGGAGCGAAGGAGTTCGCCGCCTCGATCGAGCGCCAGCGCGCCCAGATCGCCACCATCGCCAAGGCGCTCGGCATCCAGCCGACGCGATGACGGTGCGCGCCGAAGCGAGCGCCGAACCCACTCACTTTGATCAGCTTTCGCAGGTGCTCCGGACATCGACCGGCGTTCGGCCGCGATCATCTCCGACGCTTGTGACCCAAGTCGGACATCGAGCGCTCTCGCCAATGGCTATCAGGTTGCAAACGATTCCCGGAGCGTACAGTCTAGCAAGAGGGAAGAGATGCGCTCGCAGGTCGTTACAATTGTATGCCGCCAAATCGCAATGCTTGCGATGTTGGTAGCTGTGGCCGCCATAAGTGCAGCCAATGCGGGCGGCGGCCCGGCCGAGACGCCCATCGTCGACCCCGCTCCGAGCGCCAGTGCTCAAGTCAGCACGTTACCCGCAATCGTGAAATGGTTTCTGGCCGAAGCCCTCAACAACGAGGAGAAAATCAAGAGACGCGGCTGGACGCGGGTCCCAGGTCCGCCCGTTTCGTTTCCACTGCCGCTATGCCTGTTCGAGCACGGGCTTTGCGGTGCCGTGAACCGGGACGGTAGCATTGCCGTCGCACCACGCTTCGACTTCGTTGACGATTTTCACGAAGGGCGGGCGGTCGTCCGCTTAAACGGGCTTTATGGTTACGTCGACTTG
>VAZL01000317.1:0-4361 GCA_005883445.1 Alphaproteobacteria bacterium
AGCTCCTCGCGCGTGATGGCATCGAGCGCCCCGAACGGCTCATCCAACAGCAGCACTTCGGGGTCAAAGGCGAGTGCGCGCGCAAGCCCAACGCGCTGCTGCATACCGCCGGACAGCTCATGAGGATAGTGCTCCGAGAATCCCTGGAGCCCAACAAGTCGGACGAAGCGATCCGTCCGCTCTTTCCGCTGTGCGATCGCGAGTTTTGCTACTTCGAGGCCGAAGGCAATGTTTCGCGCGACAGTAAGCCAGGGAAATAGATTGAATTGCTGAAACACCATCGCGCTGGACGGTGAGGGTGTTTCCACGCGCTTTCCCGACACCAAAACGACCCCCCTCGTCGCCGGTTCGAGCCCGTGCAGGATACGCAACAGGGTGGTCTTGCCGCAACCGCTCGGCCCGATGATTGAAATGAATTCGCCCGCGGCGACGTTGAAGCGGATATCGCGCAGAACTTCGAGCGTGCCGCGCCCACCGTGAAAGGTCTTGCAAACGTTTTGAACCTGTAACATTTGGTGTCCAGACGGAACATCGCCTTTGATCGATGACGATTCAGAGTCGTGCGAATGCGCTATCGACGCAATTGAAGTTCGAGATGTGCGTCGCGGCAATCTACGTTGAGAATGAACGTTCGAGGTCGCGCAGTCCACGGGGCAGTGAATGCTGCTCCGCAGATTCGCAGAATGAAACGGAGATCGGTGAGCGGTCCCGCAAGCCACGCTACTGCCGAGATTGCGGCGCACGCCGTTGCCCGGAAGGGGTCAAGTATCGATCCGCTCCAACGTCGTGATTATGTGGGCGGCCTCTTTCTTGCCTCAGCCTGCTGCGTCCGGCTGTCATGGGCGGTCTCGCGGTCCCAGGTCTTCTCGGTAACGCCGCGCTCGCGCAGCTTGTACTTTTGCACCTTACCGCTTTCGGTGGTCGGTAGCTCGCGCACGAATTCGAGATATCGCGGAATCGCGAAATAGGGCAGGCGAGGTTCGCAAAACGCAATCAACTCGGCTTCCGTGAGCTGTTGGCCTGGATGAAGGATCACGGCGGCCATGACTTCATCTTCAGCCAGCGGCGAACGGACGGGAAATGCCGCTGCATTCGCGACGCCCGCATGGCTGAGCAGGACCTGCTCGACTTCGAAGGATGAGATATTCTCGCCGCGGCGCCGGATGGTGTCCTTCAGGCGATCGATGAACCGAAAATAGCCATCGGATTGGCGAACGACTCGATCCCCGGTATGGAACCAGCGATTGCGCCACGCTTCGGCGGTTTTCTCCGGCGCACGGAAATATCCGGTTGCGAATGCGGATGGATCATCCGCACGCACCACGAGTTCGCCAGGCGCATCGGCCGCGACGTCATTGTCCTGATCGTCGACCACGCGGGCCTGAAAGCCTTCGAACACCGGGCCCATCAATCCCGGCTTCTGGTGCTCCATGGTCGTGCCCAGTACGAAATTGGTTTCCGTGGATCCCCAGCCGTCGAGCAAGCGGATCCCCGTGCGTTGCGTGAATTCCTCGTGGAACTGAGCCGGGACGCCGGGCGCGAGAGCGATGCGAACCGCATGCGCGGCCTCCTCCGCAGAGCAAGGCCGCGAGAGCAGGATCGGCACCATGGCGCCTAGCACATAGGTGACGGTCGCCCGATGGTGTGCAAGCGAGGCAAAAAATCGCGACGCGGAAAATCTCATCTCAAAACAAACGGACGAGCCAGTCAAAAGGGCCTGATAGAAGGTGTTGAGCGCGTTGGTATGAAACAACGGCAGGCTCGTGCAGAGGACATCGTCAGCGCGCAATTGCAACAGTGATGCGGTGTTGACGGCCCACCAGAAATATTGCGCCTGCGGGCAGCAGACGCCCTTCGACGGGCCCGTGGTGCCGGAGGTATAGAGGATCAGCGCCAGATCGCCGGGCCCGACCGCGGCAGCAGCGCGCCGCTCGCTCCCCCGCGGCATCGAGGTGGAAACGACCTTTCCGATACGGACGTCCGTGGTGGGATCGATCAGCCAAATGGCCTCGATGGCCAATTCGGGTGGATGCAGGAGAGCCAGATTTTCCGCATAGGCCGCTTCCATGACCAGTAGCCGCGCGGCGCAATTCGACAAGATGTGCTGCAGCTGCACGATTTCCAAGAACTCGATCCGGTTCGAGCAGATGACGGTGACGCGATCACCCGGCTCGATGCCGGCCGAGCGCAAGGTACCGGCACAACGCGCCGCGGCCTCGTACGTGTCGGCATAGGTCCACGTCGTCCCTCCCGCCGCGACCAGGGGCTTTTGCGCAAATCGTCCGGCTTGGCGCGTCAGCATCGCCGGCAGCGTGCGATCGGCGGGCGCAAACGATTGCGACCACTGCGCTCGCAACTGTGATGCTGAGACCATGGCCGTCAGTTCACCTTGCCGCCGAGATAGCTGGCGATGACACGCGGGTCGTGCATGAGGCTGACGGCGGGGCCGCTGTGAACGATTGAGCCGGTTTCCAGAACGTAGCCATAGTCGGCGGTCTCGAGCGCTGCGCGGGCATTCTGCTCGACGAGCAGGATTGAGACGCCAAGCTCGCGCAATCCCGTTACGATGCGGAAGATCTCGCGCACGATCAGCGGAGCAAGGCCGAGGCTCGGCTCGTCGAGAAGAAGCAATCGCGGCTTCGCCATCAGCGCGCGCCCGAGCGCCAACATCTGGCGTTCTCCGCCGGACAAGGTGCCGGCGAGTTGCCCGCGCCGTTCGGACAGGCGCGGGAAGCGCTCGTAGACCTCCTGCAAATCCCGTTGCACGGCTTCGCGGTCCCGCCAGCGCGTATAGGCGCCCAAAACGAGATTGTCCGCCACCGACATCTCGGTGAAGAGTTCGCGGCGCTCCGGCACCAGGCAGATCCCTCGACGCACGCGCTCTTCCGTACTCAGAATGCGAAGATCTTGCGCCTCATACCAAGTCTCGCCTTTGGATGGCAAAAGGCCCATCAGCGAAACACCGGTCACGGCCTCGACCTTGCCGTAGCTCACATGCAAATCGGTGACCGACAGCAGCGCGGTCATGCGACACCGCCAAGATAGGCTTCCTGCACGCGCGGCTCGGCGCGGATGTCGGCGGGGACGCCTTCCGCGAGCTTCGAACCGAAGTCCATCACGACGATTCGGTCGACGAGGTTCATGACGAATTCCATGTCGTGTTCGACCAGAACAATCGTCATGCCCTCGTTGCGCAAGGTGCGCAGCAGCTGAGACAGAATTTGCTTCTCGAGGCTGCGCAGGCCGGCGGCCGGCTCGTCCAGAATCACCACGACAGGGTCGGCGGCGAGCGCGCGCGCGACTTCCAGAAGGCGCTGTTGACCCAGCGGGAGATTACCCGCGAGTTCGCCGGCCTTTTCGGCGAGGCCGACGCGCTTCAACTGCTGGAAAGCCTCGAACTGCGCCGATTTTTCTTCGTGGCGATCGAGCCGCATCGCGCCGGCGAGAAATCCCGAGCGCGTGCGCGAATACGTCCCCAACAGCGCATTGTCGAGCAGCGTCATGTTCGGCCGCAGTTTCACGTGCTGGAACGTGCGTGCGACGCCTCTGGCGGCGATGTGACGCGGCGCCAATTTCGTCACGTCGTGATCCAGGAACATGATCCGCCCGGCGTTCGGTTTGGCGGTTCCGGTGATCAGATTGAGAAGGGTGCTTTTGCCGGCTCCGTTCGGTCCGATCAGGCCCAAGACCTCGCCGGCCTTCACCTCGAAGCTCACGTCGTTCACGGCGGCGAGTGCGCCGAACCGTTTCGTCGCGCCTTGAATTGTCAGCACGGGCTGGCCGGACACGATGGGGCGTGCGCGGCGTGCAAGCGGCGCCGCCTGCGCCGGCAGGGCCGAAGGCGGACGCGGCAGATAGCGGTTGATCATGGGAACGATGCCCGCGCGTGCCTTTTGCAGTATGACGACGAAAAGGACGCCGAACGCGACAACTTCGAGCTGCGCGCTGTAGCGCGTGAATACGGGAAGCACGTCCTGCAAGGTGTTCTTGAGCAACGTGATGACGGCCGCGCCGACCACCGCGCCCGCGAGATGGCCGGCACCACCGACCAGCGCCATCAGCAGGAGTTCGATGCTTGGACGGATGTCGAACGGCGCCGGGTTCACGTAGCGTTGCATATGCGCATAAAGCCAGCCGGACAGACCTGCGAGCGTTCCGGCTAAAACAAAAACGGCAAGTCGCATCCGAAAGGAATCGATCGCGAGGCTTTCCACCATGGCGATGCCGCCGCGCAGGCTGCGGATCGCACGGCCCTTGCGCGAGTCGAGCAGGTTCCTGCACAGAAGCATGACGATACCGAGCAGTGCCCAAATGAAGCAGTACATCGCGAGATTGCCGCCGAGCGAGATCGGCCCGATGGT
>VAZL01000317.1:4458-8290 GCA_005883445.1 Alphaproteobacteria bacterium
AGCAGGCCAATCCAGGGCGAGCCGCCGTGCACTGCGGTGTACCAGGCGGTGGCATAGGCGCCGATGCCGACGAAGGCAGCCTGACCGAACGACGTGAGCCCACCCACGCCCGTGAGCAGAACGAGACCCAGTACGGCGAAGGCATAGATGCCGATGTAATTCATCAGCGTGATCGTGAAGCTTCCTAAAATTGCGGGCGCGACCACGATGAAGGCGATGGCGAGGCCCAGCGGGATGCGAGACGTCCAGCGCATCACGCCTCTCCCTCGCGTTCTTCTTCCTCGATTTCTTCCTCGATTCCGCTCGCCGACGTAAAGGATTGCCAGATCAGAATAGGAATAAGCGCGCTGAAAACGAATACTTCCTTGAGCGCGCTGTCCCAGAACGCCGCGTAGCTCTCCAACAGCCCGACGAAGATCGCGCCCGCGGCGGCGGCTGGATAGCTGACCAAGCCGCCGATGATTGCGCCGACGAAGGCTTTAAGGCCGATCAGAAAGCCGGAATCATAATAGAGCGTCGTCACCGGTCCGATGAGAATGCCGCAGATTCCCGCGAGCGCCGACGCAAGGAGAAAGGCCGTCGCGCCCGTGGTGGACGGAAGGATGCCGACGAGCCGGGCCCCGATGCGATTGACGGCGGTTGCACGCAGCGCCTTGCCGGTGAAAGTGCGCTCGAAGAACAGGAAGAGCAGGAGACTGAAGATCACTGAGCCGGCAACGATCAGAATGCTTTGGCCGGAAATAGTGATCGGCCCAAGCTCGAACAGCGCCCGTGTGATCGGCTCGCTGCGGAAGCCTTCCGGTCCGAAGTACAACAGCGCGAGACCGGACATGGCGAAGTGAACCGCCACGGCGATGATGAGCAGGACCAGGACCGATGCGTCGGCGAGCGGACGAAATGCGATCCGGTAGAGCAAGGGCGAGATCGGCATGACAATGGCGAGGGTCAGCGCGATGCCGACCCACATCGGAAGATCGCGCCCGGCGGCCAGCCAAACCAAAGCTGCCGGAATGCAGGGGAGCACCGCGTAAAGCAACAGCGCCTTCGGCAGGCGGTGCATCTGGCCGCGGCGCGCCAACCCATAGGCTTCCATCACCGTCGCGATCGCGGCAAGCGTAAGCACCAGCCAGACCGTGCCCGGCATTTGCTGCAGTTGCAGCGCCGCGACGGTGAGTGCCGAATAGCCGACCACATCGCCGAACGGCACGAAGATGACGCGCGTCACTAGGAAGATGAGAACGATACCGAGAGCGACGAGCACATAGATCGCCCCGGTGGAAATTCCATCCTGGGCCAGAAGGAGGGCGATCTCCGGCGTCATTGTGAAGGCGCAGGCAGCTCGAGGGCAACTAGATCCGTCGGCGGGTGCCCTCGATCATGTGCCGCTCGCGGGCACATTTGCATTGCCTTAGCGATCGGTCTGCTCGCTCAAGGCATCAGCGTCCATGCGCCTTTTTGCAGCTGGACCAGCACGCGGGCCCGGTCATCGACGCCGAAGGAGCTGCCCGCATTGAAGTTGTAGACCCCGTGCGTGCCGACGATTTCCTTGACTGACAGCATGGCATCGCGAAACGCCTCCCGGAATTGCGGCGTGCCCGGTTGTGCCTTCGCCAACGCGCGCTTGGCCGCATCGAGGAATACCAGCCAGGCGTCGAACGAGTATGCAGAAAAAGCGTCCGTGGTCGGGGCGTTGTTCACTTTTTGATAGACCTCGCGATAGGCCATTGACACCTTCTTCGTCGGGTTGCTGTCCGGCAGCTGCTCCGCAACGATCACGGGACCTGTCGGAGCGATCACGTCTTCGACAGCGCGTCCGCCGACACGGACGAAATCCGGATTGATCAAGGCGTGCGTGCCGTAGAGGCCGCCCTTGTAGCCGCGGTCCGCCAGGGCAAGGTAGGGCAGCGCGCCTGGCGTGCCGGAGCCGCCGGTGATGACCGCGTCGGGACGAGCCGCGACGATCTTGAGCGTTTGGCCCGTGACGGAAGTGTCCGCACGGGCATAGCGTTCGTTCGTGACGACCTCGATCGAGGTGCGACCGACGTTCTTCATGAGGGCGTCATAGACAAGATCGCCCCAGGAGTCGCTGAATCCGATGTAAGCAGCTTTCTTGACACTATTCTTCTTCATGCGTTCGACCACCGCGGCGACCATCAGCGGCGGCGGCTGTGGAATGGAAATGAGCCACTGGCCGTTCGGGTTTTGCGGCTGAGTGGTCGGTGTGAGTGAAATCATCGGCGTCTTGGTTTCGACGGCGACCACCATCATCGCGGTCGTGCCTGGAACGCCCGATGTGCCCATCAGCACATCGACCTTTTCCTCTTCGACGAGTTTGCGGGCGTTGCGGGTCGCTGCCGAAGGGTCGGAGGCGTCGTCGAGTCGAATGAGCTTGATCTTGTGGTCGCCGATTTTTTCGGCATACGCATGTGAGGCGAGAATTCCCTTTTCGTATGGAATTCCGATCGAGGCGCCAGGCCCGCTCAGCGAGGTGACGAAACCGATGGTGATATCGGCACCAAAGCTCGTGCTGACCGACAGTGCTGCCGAGGCTGCAACGATAGCGGCAAGACGCAAAATCATAATCGACCTCCGCACGGTGCCCTAGACGTTCATCGCAATTGCGTTAACTTTAAAGCTTCTACGTAGGTAGGCAAGCGCCTCCGGTCGGTTGGTCTTGCGAACTGCAGGTCGTTTTCGATTCGCACGCGGGCCGGCCGCGGATCTTTGTAAGGGAGTTGAACGTGCGCATTTGGTACCAGAGCTACGTAGACTACGAAAACGGCAAAACCTACTGGGACCGCCTAAGCAAGCACCTCGAGGCGGTAGTCGATCCCGGCACCAAGGTCGATATCAAGGGCATTACGCCGCACGACTCTTATGCTCACGCCTTGGTCGAGATGCGGTGTGCCCGTGAGGTGATCTGCAACGCGGTGCGCGCCGAGCGGGAAGGCTACGACGCATTCGTGATCGGACATTTTCAGGACGCGGGGCTTTACGAGGCGCGCTCGGCCGTCGGCATTCCGGTGGTGGCGCTCGGAGAGGCATCCATGCTGTATGCTTGCCAGCTTGGCCAACGCAGCGGCATCGTCACGATCAATACGCGCTACATCCCGTGGTTTCACCATCAGATCACCAAGTACGGACTCGAACGTCGGGTGACGGGTGTGCATGCGATGCAGTTCGAGCCGGGACAAATTCTCAAGGCCTACGAATCGCAAGATCGGGCTGACGAAGTCGCGCGCTCATTTGCCGAACAGGCGAGGCCGCTCGTGGCCTCCGGGGTAGACGTGCTGATCCCGGGCGGAGGGATTCCGATGCTGCTGTTCTCGGCCATTCGCGGCCATGCCGTCGATGGGGCCCCGGTCATCAATGGCATTCCGATCGTCGTCAAGATGGCGGAGATGGCCGTGAAACTGCGGCGGCTCGCGGGCCTCGGCGTAAGCCGCGTCTCCGACTACGTCCAGCCGCCGATCGAGATCCTGGAAGAGTTCCTGACCCATCCCAAGGGGCTGTAACGAGAAAGTCTTCGGGGCGCATGTTCCTCGTGGTATAGGCCGCGAGCTTGTGCCCGATCTTTTGCTGATGCCGAGGAGGTGCCGATGACGAGGTACCGCGGAAATGTCGAGGCTGTCCGGAATTTGGTTCGCGAGACGGAGGTTCATCGCGACGTCTACATCGACGATGAAGTCTTCGCGCTCGAGATGGAGCATTTGTTCGCAAACGCCTGGATCTATGTCGGCCATGACAGCCAGGTCGCAAAACCGGGGGATTACTTTGGCACCGCGATCGGGGCACAGCCGGTTTTGATGGTCAGACACACCGACGATAGCGT
>VAZL01000318.1 GCA_005883445.1 Alphaproteobacteria bacterium
GAATTCATGGCGCCGCCGGCGCGCAGCATCGCGGCGTGAATGGGAGGGTCCACGGTGGCGAGCGGTGCACAAAACTTAAGATCTCGCGGCCAACCCCGCGCCCCGCGCGCGAAATCGTGCGCGGGGCGGGCCTGTCCAAGCCGATCTCATACCTTGATATAATTCTTGTGGTGGCCGCAGTGACATATTTTTGTAACATGCAGAGGTTGTCTCCAGCCGGAAATTCGCCGCGGCTGCGCCACGATGTCGAGGACCAGCAATTGCAGAACGCCCCGATCATCTCGATCATCGACGATGATGAGTCGATGCGCTGTGCGATCAAAAGCCTTGTGACGTCGCTCGGCTTGGATGCCCAGACGTTTGCATCAGCAGAAGCGTTCCTGCAATCGCCGCATCTGGACCATACGTCCTGCGTGATCACGGATTTGCAAATGCCGGGCCTGAACGGCGTCGACCTGCAGAAATCGCTGTTGGCGCAGGGCCGCCGCATCCCCATCATCTTCGTGACCGCTTTTCCCGAGGAGCGGCTGCGGGCGCGTGCCCTAGCGGCTGGCGCCTTGGGCTTCCTCGGCAAGCCGTTCGAAAGTGAAACGCTGATAAAGCTCATCGAGAAGGCGATAGAGACTGGTCGGAAAACTTGAGGTTCCGCGCGATCGCTCAAAACGGCGCCTCCCGTGACTCGCGAGCCGGCATGGCCGAGCCCGCTACGACCGGCGCGTTGAACGAGCAGCAGGTCCTGCTGTCGACGCTGCCGCCGAGCCGGGGCCAGCAGCGGCTCGCCCTCGCCACCATACTGGTCTTGCTCGCCGCATTCTGTGCCACGGTGCCCTTCGCCGCGGTGCCGGTCGGATACATCAGAGAGTTCATTCCCGCATATGCCGCCGCCATGTTCGTGATCAGCTCGATCACGTCGGCTTTGCTGTTCGTGCAATTTTCGGTCGTTCAATCGCGCGCTCTGCTTGCTGTTTCCGGCGGCTACCTGTTCAGCGCGCTCATAACCGTCCCCTGGGCGCTTACCTTTCCGGACCTGTTCGGGGCGACCGACATGGCGGGCACCACATGGGGGGTGCTGTCCAGGATCTGGCATCTTGTCTTTCCGCTGTCCGTGATCGGCTACACTCTCCTCAAAGATGACGAGGCGAGAACGGCGTGGCCGCGCGCGTTATCGTATTTCGCGGTTCTCTTGAGCGCCGCCGGGCTCTTGGTCGCCTTCGACCTTGTGACGGGCCTTGGTACGACTACGAGTGAGCCGATGCCGCGCGGGTCGCCGTTCTCGATGCTCGATCGCGCGCAGGCTGATTGGAACGCCCTGCTCTTCCTGTTGGCGTTGTTTGCGCTCGCGCTGCTGTGGTCGAGGCGACGGTCCGTGCTCGATCTGTGGCTCATGGTCGTGATGTGCGGCTTGCTGATCGAGCTTTGCCTGATCACTTTGGTCGGTCTCCGTTACGTCGTCGGATGGTATGCCGCACGCGTCTACTTTCTCGTTTCCTCTATGCTCGTGTTGGCCGTCCTGCTTTCCGAAACCGCTTTGCTCTATGCGCGACTCGCCCGCTCCGTGATGGCGCAAAGGCGAGAACGCGAAGCGCGGCTGATCACGATGGACGTGTTGTCGGCGTCGATCGCGCACGAGATGAATCAACCGCTGGCCAGTATCGTGACGAACGCGGATGCGGCTTCGCGCTGGATGGCGCGCCCGACACCGGATCTCGACGAAGTGAAAGCGACGCTCGAGCAGATTCGCAATTCGGCCTATCGTGCCAGAGACCTCATCGGCAGCATCCGGGCGATGGTCAAGAGGGATGGCCGCAACAGGGCCCCACTCGATCTCAATGACCTCGTGCGCGAAGTTCTCGCGCTCACGGAACGCGAGCTGCAGAGGAACCGCGTTTCAGTCGAAGTCGAATTGGAAGAGCACCTGCCTTTGGTGAACGCAGACCGGGTGCAGCTGCAGCAGGTGCTGGTAAATCTGATTACCAACGCGATCGACGCCATGGCAGAGAAGAAGTGGCCCCGGATCTTGCGTATTGAATCGGCAGCCCGGGAACCGGGCGGCGTGCTGATTTCGGTGGCGGACACTGGAAAGGGAATCGACCCGAAGATCGTCGATCGCATTTTCAATCCGTTGTTCACGACCAAATCGAACGGCATGGGCATGGGCTTGGCGATTTGCCGGTCGATCATCGAGGGCCACGACGGCCGCCTCCAGGTATCGGCCGGCCCCGAAGGCGGCGCAGTCTTTCAATTCGTGCTGCCGGCCACCGTCGCCCGA
The DNA here is from genome assembly GCA_005883445.1 of Alphaproteobacteria bacterium. GTDB lineage: Bacteria > Pseudomonadota > Alphaproteobacteria > Rhizobiales > Xanthobacteraceae > VAZQ01. The sequence continues at coordinate 2,270 of VAZL01000318.1, forward strand.
TAGGGCAAACAGCTAACGTCGATTCTGGCTGCCAAAGCTTCGCACGGATGCCAACCGGCTCCGGTTTTTGCCTCCGCGACGGGTCATCGCCACGCCAGCCTGGCGCCGAAACCTAGGTATAGGGGGCTCAGACCAATGAGATAAGCCTCGCAACCTCCGTACGATGGAGCTTTTCGCCTTGTTCGACCTAGTTTGACGCTTAACGGGGGTACAACGGCAGCCGGGTCGCGATCCCAGGTGCCAAGACACTGACGGTGCAAACCATGTTGACTTACTCGCTCCACACGAACTCTTCACCACATCCTCGCTTCGACAGCGGGGTGGGTGTCAATCGCGACGTTGCATTTGTTCCGCAGACGGCATTGCGGTCGGACCGGTACTCGCGCTCAGGCGAGGACGGCGAGCAGTCGCGCCATGTCCGGCCCGGGCCGCTCTCCGATCTTCGCGCCGGCGAGGTCATCGAGCAGGCAGTCGGAATTTTTCCATCCGACGCGGTCACGCGTCGGAGGCTGGGATGGGACGGCATGACCATCGAGGTCGTGCAAGCGATCGGACACGAGAAGGTCGAGATCCGTTTTCGCGCGCCAGTGCACTTGCTCGTCGCCTACGAAGAGGGCGTTCGTGGCAACGGCGAGACGCTGATCGAGGGTTTGCCCCGTTCGACGCTGCGAGATGTCAAATGCAAGCTCGCCTTCGTGCCGGCGGGTCATGAGTATCGCGAGTGGCAGGAGCCCCGCACCCGCGGCCGCATCGTGTATTTCTATTTCGATCCCGCCAAAATGCCCATCGATCCAGGGGCAGGCGCAGCGGACACGCCCTTGGCGCCACGCTTGTTCTTCGAAGACAAGGCGCTGTGGGAAACCGCAGTCAAACTGGGCAACTTGATCGAGAGCGGCAGTGAAGATCGGCATTACTGCGAGGCGCTCGGCGTCGTGCTGGCGCATGAGCTCGTGCGCCGCAGCGCCGGCATGCGCCGCGTCGAACCGCCGGCGCGCGGCGGTCTCGCCGCCTGGCAGCAGCGGATCGTGTCCGCCTATATCGAAGAACACATCGCCGAGCAGGTACCGCTTGCCACCCTCGCGCACCGCGTTCGGCTGAGCCCGTATCATTTCTGCCGGGCCTTCAAGCGGTCGTTCGGCGTGCCGCCCCATCGCTATCACAACGCTCGTCGCATCGACCACGCCAAGACGCTGTTGGCGCAGCCCGCGCGCTCGGTCACCGAGATCGCGCTGAAGGTCGGCTTCAGCGAAACGAGTTCGTTCACGGCAGCCTTTCGCAAAGCGACCGGCACGACACCGACCGCGTACCGGCGAAGCCTTGCGTGATTCGGGAGGCCGCAATGACACGCCGCTTGATTGC
>VAZL01000319.1 GCA_005883445.1 Alphaproteobacteria bacterium
TTCGCCAAGCTCAAATTCGAATCGGGCGTTCATCGCGTGCAGCGCGTGCCCGATACCGAAGGGGCGGGCCGCATCCATACCTCGACCGCCACCGTCGCCGTGCTGCCGGAGGCGGCCGAAGTCGACATCGACATCGACGACAGCGAACTCAAGATTGACACCTTGCGGTCCGGCGGCGCCGGCGGCCAGCACGTCAACAAGACCGAATCGGCCGTGCGCGTGACCCACATTCCCACCGGCATCGTCGTCATGATGCAGGAAGACCGCTCGCAACATCGCAATCGCGCCAAAGCGATGGCAGTGCTGCGCGCCAGGCTCTACGATTTCGAGCGTCAAAAGCAGGACGCGGCCCGCGCCGCTGAGCGGCGCGGGCAAGTCGGCTCGGGCGACCGCTCCGAGCGCATCCGCACCTATAATTTTCCGCAAGGGCGGGTGAGCGACCACCGCATCAATCTCACGCTCTACAAGCTGCCGCAGGTGATGGAAGGCGAGGCGCTGGGCGAGATCATCGACGCGCTGGTGACCGAGCATCAGGCGGAATTGCTGGCGGCGGAGGGGGCACCATCGTGACGCGGCGGCCGCTCGCAAGCTCGGGGCATGACCCATTCGCAGGCGACTCGATTGGCGCCGCGCGGCGGCGGCTGGCGCTCGAGTTTCGTCGCGGCGGTCTCGACGCGCCCGAGCTTGATGCGCGCATCATCGTCGGCCATGCGCTTGGGCTCGACCACGCGGCGCTCGCGGCCCAGTCGAACCGCACGCTCGCGGCCGATGAAGCCGGCGCCATTGCGGCGCTCTCGGCGCGGCGGCTCGCGCGCGAGCCGGTCGCGCGCCTTCTCGGCCGCAAGGAATTTTGGGGCCTGCCGCTCAAGGTCAATGCCGAAACCCTCCTGCCCCGGCCGGAGACCGAGACCGTGGTCGAGGCGGCGCTCACGGCAGTCGATTGCGACGATCGCAGATGGCGTGCGCTGCGCATCGCCGATCTCGGGACCGGCTCGGGTGCGCTGCTTCTGGCGCTGCTCTCGGAACTCCCGAACGCGTTCGGCGTCGGCACCGATATCAGCTTCGCCGCGCTGCGCTGTGCCCGCGACAACGCCGCCGCACTCGGCCTCTCCGGCCGGGCGTCGTTTGTGGCCTGCGACTACGGGCGAACTCTCCGGGCGCCGGTCGATATCCTCGTTTCCAATCCCCCTTACGTGGCGCGGGCCGACATTGCGGGGTTGCAAGCCGAAGTGCGCGACTTCGATCCGCGGCGCGCGCTCGATGGCGGGCCCGACGGCCTCGATGGCTATCGCGCCATCGCATCCCACGCGGCGCGCCTGCTCGCACCCGACGGCATCCTGGTGCTCGAACTCGGGCACGGGCAGCTCGGCCCTGTGACCTCGATCTTTACCCCCGCGGGGCTGGCGCCAGTGGCGCCACGATACGATCTTGCGGGCATCGCCCGGGCCCTTGTGATGCGGGTTCGGCCATGAGGGCTCCACATTCCTGGTACGAAAAAAAGCACTTGGATTGTGGGTCAAGACCGACTAGGTTTCGGCCAGGAATCGACCCGAGCGAGTGAGCGCCGATAGCGAGCCCCGGAGCAGGACTGCGGAGAGCCGACGGTGCGGACGAAGCGAACGAAGGAAGCCGGATGACCCGGCAGGTGGTTCGCCCAATCGGGATTGGATACTTCATCGGTTCGGCGCTGATCCGCGAGCGACGCGGACATGCTTATGAGGAAGAGCTGGGCAACGCCGCGGTATGCCGCGGACAAGGGGTTGCTGCTTCGCGACACGGAACCTGACATTAGCGGCGTACGGCCGCCGCATTTGCCTCCTGCTTGTGCGGCGAGGGCGCGGACGTTTGCGTCGCTCGTAACAAAGCCTCGAGGTCTTTAGTGAAGCACGGCGGCGGCGAGCCGTCACAATGAAAGGGTCGGCAACAGGCGAACCATGAGAAACGGTCAGAACAAGCGCATGCGCGGACGCAACAATCACCGCAAGAGTCACAACCCGATGGTCCGGGTGTACGAATCGAACGGCCCGGACGTGAAAATTCGCGGAAATCCATCTCACATTGCAGAAAAATACATTCAACTCGCGCGCGACGCGCAGACCTCGGGTGATCCGATCGCGGCGGAGAATTACTACCAGCACGCCGAGCACTATTACCGCGTGATCGCCGCGGCGCAGGAGCAGTTCCGGCAGAACAACCCCCACTTCCAGCGTCCTGAGAATGAAGCGCCCGGAATGCGCGAGGGTGGTTTCGACGACGGCGACGATGATGGGCAGCCGTCGATGAGCGCTCCCACCGATTCACCTTACGGCACCCGCGAGCCGCAACCCTATATCCCGCGCGACGCACAACCCTTCCCGCAGCACCAGCAGCGCCAGCCCCACCAACCGCGCCCGCCGCAAGGCAACGCGCCACCCGAAGGCGACGTCGACCGGTTGCCGTCCTTCATCACCGGCGGGCAACAGCACCAATCTCATCCAGGTCCCCACCAGGGCCAGAACGGCCACGACAATCAGCCCGACCGTTTCCCCCTGCACCGCCGCCGCCGCCGACATCGCGGCCCGCGGCCGGACATGCAGGGTGGCGGCGGTGACGGGGGAGACGGACCTTCTACGCGCGACGAGTAATCGCGTCGCCCGCGCGCCGAGATCGACCCGCATCGTCTGCGCCACGGATCGGAATGCTCTTTCGTGATTGCAGGGACTGTCGGCTCGAACCCAGCAACGACAACTACCTACCGGGTGAAGGAACGAGCGCGGGCTCCAGTGCAGGCACCAACCGCGCGCGCTGGCGGCGGGCCGGAACGGCACGATAGACCTGCTTCGTCGCCTCGACGATGTGCACGCCCGCGAACGGCGTAGCGACCGCCGAGCCCGCACGCTCCCAGGCGACGGCCGAGCGCAAGAACCAACCGCGCGCGACCGGCGGTACATGCAGCGCGTCTCCCCAGCCCGTCGGCGTGAACCAGGCCTCGCGCAGCAGATGCGTGATCTGCGAGCGCGAATAGGGCCGACCGTGGCCGAACGGTGTCGTATCGAGCCGTGCCCATACCCCGCGCCGGTTCGGGACCACGATCAGCAGGCGCCCGCCCCCGGCCAGCACCCGCCAGACTTCGCGCAGCAGCGCGATCGGGTCGCGCGCCATTTCGAGGGCATGCACCAGGAGCACCCGATCGACGGCGGAATCGGTGAGGGGCAGATCGAGCTCATCGACGAGGGCGGCAAGCCCGGGCCGATCGGTCGGCCATTTCACCACCCCCTGCACCGCCGGCATGAAGGCGAGGCAGCGTTCTGCCTCCTCGCGAAAGAGCCCGAGGTAAGGCGTCGGGTAGCCCACCCCGAGCACGCTCATGCCGCGCGTGTCGGCAAAGCGCTTGCGAATGCCGCGCCCGACGAAGCGCCGGGCGACGACGCCGAGGCGCTGGGCATAGAAATTGCGCAGGTCGACGACATCGATCGACATGGCAACAGGGTAGCATGGATTTTATTTCTTCGTCGTTTCGGGCGCATGGAACCGATCGCCAACCGCCTTGCGGGCGATGTGCGGGGGGTGCCTAATGAGGGCAATTGTGCCGACCGAATCCGGAGGACCACATGCCCGCGCAAACCCGTCTGTTTCTTTGCCTCAAGGATAATTTCGGCGTCCTCCTGCACGATCCCGAGAGCGGTGCGACCGCGGCAATCGATGCGCCCGAGGCCGCGCCGATCGAGGCCGCGCTGAAGGCAACCGGCTGGCGGCTCAGCGACATCCTCGTCACCCATCACCATGCGGATCACACCGGCGGCATCGCCGAGCTCAAGCAGCGCCATCGCTGCCGCGTCGTCGCCCCCCACGGCGAGGCGGCGCGCATTCCGTTGGTCGATGCGACCGTGCGCGAGAACGACGAGGTTCAAGTCGGTTCGCTGCGCGGGCGCGTGCTCGAGACTCCGGGGCACACCGCGGGCCATATCAGCTATGTCTTTCCCGCCGACAAGCTCGCCTTCGTCGGCGATACGCTGTTCTCGATCGGCTGCGGGCGGGTCATCGAGGGCACGCCGGAGATGATGTGGCAGTCGCTGCTCAAGCTGCGCGCGTTGCCGGACGACACGCGCATCTATTGCGGCCACGAATATACCAAGGCCAATGTCGCCTTCGCCAAAACGGTCGAACCCGACAATGCCGCGCTGCGCGCGCGAGAGACCGAGGTCGAGAAACTTCTCGCCGCGAGGGAGCCGACCATCCCGTCGACCATGGGCGCGGAAAAGGCGGCAAACCCGTTTCTGCGCGCGGACGTGCCGGGGGTGGCGAAATCGGTCGGACTTGCGGGCAACCCGGCGTGGAAGGTGTTCGCGGAAATCCGCGAGCGCAAGAACAGATCCTGACGCGAACGCGATTTAATCCGTAGTGCGAACTCTTGCCCCTGCCCTCCCCTGCGCGCGGGGAGCAGCGGATTGGTATTAGTGGCGGGGAGCGAAACTCTGCATGTGGGCCCTGTCGGCTTCCGGCAGCGCCGCAGCCCACCGCGCCTCGTCGCCAGCTTCCGGGAGCACATGACCGAACTCGACCATCTGCCGCGGCACGAGCTCGGTGATGTAGACCCAGACGTTCCTGTTCGCCAATTTCGACGCTTCTGCGACCGCCGCCGTTATCTGGGCGATGAGCGAGTCTTTAGTCTCGGCGGAGCGGCCGCCGCGGATCTGTCCGTTCACAAAAACCTGCTGGCCCTTGAGTGGACTCCCGCCGACGAAGTAGCGGTCTGGTGCAACCT
>VAZL01000320.1:0-3459 GCA_005883445.1 Alphaproteobacteria bacterium
AACAACCGTAAAGCGGCGTAGCAAGCGCCTGATTTCATTGGAAATACAACGGCCAAGGTTGGATGGTCAGTCCGAGTCCCAGGATGAAGATGCCCCAGGAGAGAATGATCAGCACCAGCGCCGCGGCGAGCGTCTCGAGCGGGCGTAAGCCGCGCGCCGCGACCGCGCCCACGCCGATCAGCAGCAGGATCGAAACCACGAGCCCGAGCCGCTCGATGCTGAGCCCGAAAATCACCAGGCTTGCGGTGACGAAGATGACCGGTCGCAATGCCGAGACGTCGGCGGACGACAGCGGTCGCGCGTCTTGGGCTTCGCGCAGTCCTTGCACGAGAACGATGGCCCCGAGGCCCAGCAGGAGCCAACACAACAGCCGCGGCACGTAGCCGGTGCCCATGCGCAAGGCGGTGCCGATGGGATAATCGCGCGAGAGCCACAGACCGAGCGCCGCCACGGCGATGAAGAGCAGGCCCGCCAGCACGTTCTTGCGCGCGAGCATGCGCCAGAACGGATGGGCCGAGTTGCTTTGTTCCTTTCCGAGGTTCAACCGCCGCTCCCATTCCCATCGTCATGCCCGCGCAAGCGGGCATCCAGTAAACACCGAATATTCTGAGCGGCCAAATCGTGCCACACCGTATTTGGGTGGTTACGGGATCATCCGCTTTCGCGGATGATGACACTGGGAAATTCAGAAATGATCACTTTGCGATCCGCAAAGCGCTACGCCCCCGGAATCACTGGTAGCAAAAGGTAAGAGTCCTTCTCGCCGCCCGCATAGATCGTGTTCGTCCCGCTGTTATAGTCGGCATGGTAGTGCATGTAGGCGCTGCTGCCGACGCCGTCGCGGGGCTGAACGTCGAGGCGGATGCGGTGGCCTTTTTTGAACACCATCGAGGTTGGCCAAATCTCGACCTCGACTCGCACGATCTCGCCGGGGGTCAGATAATGTCGGCGCTGGTGGCGATGATATGGGCGGTAGGGCAGCGACAGCTCCGGATCCAATTCACGATGCGACACACGCAGCCATCCTTGCGCCACCGGCACCGGCGTCCCTTGCTGGCCCGTCTCCAGCACTTCGTTGCCGTCGCCATCGAGGTTGCGGATGGTGAGAAACAGATCCATGTCCTCGGTCGAGCTCGCGACCCACAGCACCGCGGCGACCGGACCGGTGACCTCCACGTCCTGCGCGAGCGGCGGCGTCTCGAGCGCGATCCCCATGCCGGGCGGGATGGCGCCGCCCATCACTTGCGACGACGCTGCCGACGTCGAACCCATCGACCCCAGGGTTGAGGCCGGATAGGTCCGCGAGCTGCAGGCTTGCGGATTGGCGGCAACGAGACGGCCGGCATTCGCGGGCGCGCCCGGCGCGGGCTGCGACAGATCGAAATAGAACTTGGTCCATTGCGTGCGTGCGAGCGGCCATTCGTGTTCGAAGCGCCACTCCACTTCATCCCGGCCCTTACGGATCGCGAGCTTCACCGGCGGCTCCGACATGACGCCGTTGTCGATGCCTCTGAGCCAGTAGTCGAAGAAGCGCAGCTGATCGCGCCGCCCGTCCTCGGAGTAGAACGGATGCACATGCGTGCCGGCGTGGATGCGAAGCTTCTTGTGCGGCGTCGCCGCCCGCATGAAGGCCTCGGTGTTGCCGCGCAAATGCAACCCCATGCCCGACCAATTGCCGACGCTGAACATCGGCACCGTGATCTTGTCCCATTGCGCCTGCGCGCCGCGGAAGGCGCCGCTGTCGAGATTGTTGTGCAGCCAGAAATGCAGCGTATTGGTCTGCCATCTGTTCGGATGGTGCCGAGACGCCCGACCGGCGACGTGGTGCAGCAAGTGCGCCATGTACCAGTTCGGCATGAACAGGCTGAGCAGCCCGCCGTGGAACAGCGCGTCGCGGTAGAGATCGGCAAAACCTTCCCAGGGAATGATCGCCGCCAGTGACGGCGGCTGATGATTGGCGACGAACCACTGGTTGATGGCAAAATACGATATGCCGGACAGGCCGACCTTGCCCGAGCACCAGGGCTGCGCCGCCGCCCACTCGATCGCGTCGTAGAGATCAATCGACTCCGCGAGCGACCACGGTTCGCACTCGCCGGGGGATTTTCCGCTGCCGCGCCCGTCGACCCGCACCGCGCCATAGCCCTTCGGAACCCACCATTGCGGGTTGACCGTTTCCCAATTCATCAGCGGGTTCGGCTTTTCCTCCAGGTTGCCGGGCGGAACCCACAGCTTGTCCTTCTGATAAGGACCCAAATTCAAGATGGCGGGAAAGGTGCCGCCGTCATCTGGCCGGAACACGTCGGCTTTGAGGCGCGCGCTATCCCGCATCGGGATGTCGACGTCTTTTTCGACGACGATGCCGTAGACCGGCACGCCGGGAGCAGGCTCCATCTTCATTGCTGTTCTCTCCCCGCTGCAGCCCGCTCTTACCGCCGCTCAATCCGGCAACTCGACCTTCACCTCGTCGGTGACCTTCTTCCAGTACGCCACCTCGGCCTTGTCCCAAGCTTGTGCATCTTCGCTCGACGCGCTCGGAGCAGGCCTGATCATCTGCTGCTTGAACGCTGTCGCCACCTGGTCGGAGTTGAGCGCCTGCACGGCGGCCTTGCGCACGATTTCCAGCACGTCGCGCGGCGTGGCGGCGGGCGCATACAACGCCGACCACAGGCCCTTGGCATTGGCATAGCCGAGCTCGGTGAGGGTGGGCACGTCGGCGTATTCGGGCACGCGCTGGTCGGACATCACCGCCAGCGCCCGCACCTGCCCGGCCTTGACCACGCCCATCGAGCTTGCGGCGTTGAGTAGCGCGACATGAGCGTCACCGGTGACGAGATCGTTGGTGATGGCGGCGCCGCCGCCTTTGTTCGGCAGATGGGCGAGCACGATGCCGGCCCATTGGGCGAGGGCTTCCATGTCGTAGTGATTGTTGCTGCCGATGCCGACGCTGGCGTAGCGCACCTTGCCGGGGTTGGCCTTGGCATAGGCGATAAACTCGGCATAGGTCTTGGGCGGGAAGTCTTTGGTCGTAGCGCCGAGCACGAGCGGAACCTCGCTCAGCCTCGTCACCAAGATGACCTCTTTGTCGTAGTCGATCTTGAACTTCTTCTTGTAGATGATGGGCGCGAGCACATTGGTGCCGGGATTGCCGATTTGCAGCGTATAGCCGTCGGGTCTCGAACGCGCCATTTCCTCGATCGCAAGGATGCCGAAGGCGCCGGGTTTGTTTTCGATCACCACCGGCTGGCCGAGAATCGGCCGCATATGCTCGCCGACGATGCGCATGACGATATCGGTGGCGCTGCCCGGCCCGAACGGCACAACCACCTTGATCGGCTTCGAGGGATATTTGTCTTGCGCGGCGACCTCGACGCCACTGACGGCGAAAACAAGCAGGAACAGGAGGCCCAAGCGCTTCATCACGTGTTCCGTTTCCGCGCTGCTTCATCCGATCCGTCG
>VAZL01000320.1:3636-11089 GCA_005883445.1 Alphaproteobacteria bacterium
ACCTCTTTCGGCGTCTGCGCCGGCGCGAGCATGCTTTGCCAATGCAGCGTGCCGACGCCGGGAAAGCCGGCCTCGGCCAGCGTCGGGATATCGGGATATTCCGCCAGCCGCGTCTCCGCGAGCACCGCGATCGGCCGCAGCTTGCCGGCCTTGACCATCGATGCCGTGCTCGCGGCATTGATGAATGCGACCTGCGCGTCGCCGACGACGAGATCGTTGATCATGCCGGCTGCGCCGGTCTTGTTGGGAATGTGCAGCATCTCGATGCCGGCTCGCTTGGAAAAGACCTCGACGTCGTAATGCGGGAAGCTGCCGACCCCGGCACTGGTATAGCGAACCTTGCCGGGATTCTTCTTCGCATAGGCGATCAACTCCGCCACCGATTTCGGCTCGAAATTCTGCGTGGTGGTGAGGAGGAAGGACGGATAGATCGCGAGCCGCGAAACCGACACCACGTCCTTCTCGAAGTTGATGGAAAACTTCTTCGCGAACAGGACCGGCGTGATGGCATTGGTCGTGACGTTGCCCACCATCAGCGTGTAGCCGTCGGGCTTGGAGCGGGCCATTTCTTCGATGGCGAGAATGCCGAACGCGCCAGGCTTGTTCTCGACCACGAACTGCTGGCCGAGGCTTTGGCGCATCTGCTCGCCGAACAGGCGCGCGGTGATGTCGCTGGCGCCGCCAGGAGCATACGGAACGACAACCTTGACCGGCCGCGAGGGATATTTGTCCTGCGCCGAGGCCGTGACGCCGCCGCATACGAGACACAGCAGCGCCAGACCCAAACCGACCCGTTTCATCACATCCTCCCGGTGAATTCAAAAAGGCAAACGGCCGCGCGATCTTGTCGCCCTGCGGGCGAATCGCCGCTCGGTCATTCCCGCTTGCCGAACCGTTTGCTGCCGGCGGCCCTCACGCCGCCTTGACGCCGTGCAGGCTGTGGGACGCATCCTTGCAGGTGAAGAACACGACATCGCCCTCGGGCGTGGCCTGGCCGGAGTGCACGACGTTGGAGGGAACATAGACCACCGAGCCCGGCTTGGCCTCGATCTCCTTCTCTCCAATCTTTGCCCGAAACGTGCCCTGCAGAATGTAGATCCATTGCTCGTTCGGGTGCGAATGCGGCTGTGCGCCGGTGCCGGCCGGCATCCGCATCAGGGCGACGATCATGCGCTCGCCCTCGACGCAGGCGCCGTTGGCGGTCGAGTAGTCGGGGCCGCCGAAGATGTGATTCACGGCGCTGAGATCGAACACGTATTCGCCGTCGCCCGCGCGCTTGGCACCCGGCGTCCGCGCCACTTGTTGCGACATTTTCGTCTCCTCCGTTTCCCGCTGCTCTCTCATCCAGCAAAGTCAGTTCCGACCGCGTCAGGCGAGCGCCCGCGTCTTGTCGCCTGCGCCGAGCAACGCCCATGCCCGCCCGCCAAGAATGGCCGACTGCTCGGCGGCCGAAATCGACAAGCCGCGAACCTGCGACACGCCCTCCGGCATGCCCATGTCGAAGGGATAGTCGCTGCCGAGCAGCACGCGGTCGGCGCCCGCGTTGCCGACGAGGAATGCGAGCACCTCTTTCGAATGCACGATGGTATCGAAATAGAAGCGCTTGAGCGAATCCGTTGGCGGTTTATCGAGCTTGCGCTTCGGCTCTGCGCGCACGTGCCAACCGTGCACGAAACGTCCGGCTTGATAGGGGACGAATCCCCCGCCATGGGCGAGGCAGACCTTCAACGAGGGATGGCGCTCGAGCACGCCGCTGAACACGAGACATGCGGCGGCGATGGTGGTGTCGAGCGGGTTGCCGATCAGATTTCCGAGATAATAGGACGACAGCCGATCCGCACCCGCCACGTTGATGGGGTGCAGGAGAATGAACGCATCGAGCTCGGCTGCCGTGGCCCAAACCGGCTCGAGCTCGGGATCGTCGAGGTTCTTGCCCGCCACGTTCGAGCCGATCTGCGCCCCGCGCAGGCCCAGCACGCGCACGGCATGACGAAGCTCGTCCGCGGCTTGTTTCGGCGCCTGCATGGGCAGCGTCGCAATCGCGAGAAACCGGTCGGGGCGAGCCTTGGCCAGTTTGGCGAGCTGCTCGTTCTGAATGCGGGCAAACGCCGCCGCCAGCGCCGGCGGTTGCGCATAGATGAAGGTCTGCGGGCAAACCGACAGTACCTGAACGTCGACCTTGGATGCCGCCATGTCTTGCAGGCGGCGCTCTAAATCCCAGCCGCCGCGGGGGAAATGCCGGTAGACGTTGCCGGCGACGTCGAGCGTGGCGAACTGCTCGCCGATTTCCGAGAGCTTCGGCGCCACCTTGGGGGCTTCGCGCTGCAACAGGCGGATGGTCTCTTCCGTCAGGATGTGAGCGTGAACATCGATCGTTTGCATCGTCTGGGTGACCATGGGGTCCGCTGCTGCTCGAGGGTTGAGAAAAGACGCCGGAGAGGTCGAGAGCGTAATGCATCGCGCCGCGCAGATCGAGTAGCTGATGGCGTTCGGATCGTGATAGGTTGCGCGCGGCCCAATCCCGGTGGAACCGGACCCCGAGATGCTCGATCAGCCCGCCGCTTCGCATCGCGCCCGATTGCGGGATCGCCCTCGGCTCGATTTCCAGGATCATTTGGCCGATCTCGAGGCGAACGGCCTCCTCGTTCGCATCGACCGTCCCATCAACAAGGACACCGAGCTGCATCCGCTGGTGCGCTGGCAATTTCTGGGCGGCGTGCCGGAGGACAAGCGGCGCGCATTCCTGTTCACGCACGTGACCGACTCGAAGGGCCGGCGCTACGATATTCCGGTCGTGGTCGGCGCGCTCGCGGCCTCGCCCGACATCTACGCCATGGGCATGGGGCAGGAGGTCAAGGACATCGGCGAGGCCTGGATGCGTGCGATCGCCAATCCGATCGCGCCGATCGCGGTGAGCGCCCCGCGCTGCCAGGAGGTCGTGCTGACGGGCGATGATCTCAAGGCGCCGGGCGGGCTGGCGCGGCTGCCGGTACCGGTATCGACTCCGGGCTTCGACTCCGCGCCCTATCTGACGGCGACGCTATGCGTGACGCGGGATCCCGACAGCGGCATCCAGAACATGGGCACCTACCGTGCCGCGCTCAAGGCCGCCGATCGGCTGGTGGTGCGCATGGTGGCGCGCGAGGCGAGCGGCGCCGGCGGCTATTTGCATTGGCTCAAATATCGCAAGCGGAAGCTCGCCATCGACATGGACGAACTCGGCGTTGCCGGCGCGCTCGCCGGCGCGCCGATCGAGATCGCGAAATCCGCGACGATCGACCTCGACGTGCCGGCGTCGGCCGAAATCGTGATCGAGGGGTTGATCGACCCCGAAAAGCTCGAGCCCGAAGCGCCGTTCGGCGAGAGCAACGGCTACGTCGCGCTCGAAGCGTACAATATGCCGATGCGCGTGACCGCCATCACTCACAAGCGCGCGCCGGTCTTCACCTCCATCATCAGCCAGGTCACGCCGAGCGAATCCAGCGTCGTCAAGAAGGTGGCTTACGAGCCGCTGTTTCTCAGCCACCTGCGCGATCGCCTCGGGATCAAGGGCGTCCGTCGCGTGGTGATGCACGAGCGGCTGACCAATCTTCGCCCCGTCATTTTCCTGCAGCTCGCCGAAGGAACACCGCGCAGCGAAGTCTGGCGCGCGTTGCACGGTGCCGCGACCTTGCAGTCCAATTGCGGAAAAATCGTCATCGCGGTCAGCGAGGACATCGATCCCGCCAGCATGGACGCGGTGCTGTGGTCGCTCGCCTATCGCACCAACCCGATCGAGGACGTGCATCTGGTGCCCCACCGCGGCGGCGTACAAGGGGCGCAATACGGACCCAAGACCACGGACTCCGGCATGCTGGTCGACGCCACGCGCAAATATCCGATGGCGCCGCTCGCCTTGCCGACGCGCGAGTACATGGAGCACGCGCGCGCGCTGTGGGAGGAGCTCGACCTCTACCCGCTCAACGTCCAGTCGCCCTGGCACGGTTACGGCTTGGGCGACTGGACCGACCGCTGGGAAACGTTTGCACGCCGCGCTGCCACCGGCGACTGGGAGCTCACCGGCAACGAGACGCTCGCGCGCCAGCGCGGCGGCCTCACGCCCGAAACCCCCGCCCGCTTCGACGACAAGCCGAAGAAGCCACCTGATTAGCAATCGCCGCGGTATCGCGAGCGCGGGCCGTCACTCCGCCCGCACGCCGGCCGCTTTTATGACTGCCGCCCACTTGTCGCGCTCGGCGCCGAGGAAAGCCGCGAACTCCTGCGGCGAGGAGATCTTGGCGTCGACGCCGAGCTTGACCAAGGTGCCTGCGATCTCCGGCGACTGCAGGCTCGCATTGATGGCGGCGTTGAGCCGGTCGACGATCGCGCCGGGCGTGCCAGCGGGCGCCACCACGCCGGTGAACGAGACCGAGGTGAAATCCGCGATGCCCGCTTCGATCATCGTCGGCACATCCGGCATTTGCGAGCTGCGTCGGTCGCTGGTCGAGGCCAGCGCCCTGACCCGGCCGGCCTCGACCAGCGGCAGCGACGATGCCGGATTTTCAAACGAGAACTGCGTTTCGCCCGCCACCGTGGCCGCAACGGACGGGCCTCCGCCCTTGTAGGGAACATGCACGACGTCGAGATTGAGCCGCTGCTTGAACATCTCGCCGATGAGGTGCGGCGGCGTCCCGATGCCGGCCGACGCGTAGTTGAGCTTGCCGGGGTGCGCCCGCGCGAGCGCGATCAGCTCTTGCACCGATTTGACCGGCAACGCGGGATTGACGATCAGCAGATTGGAGGTAGTCCCCAGCGCAGCGATCGGTGCGAAGCCTTTGACGGGATCGTAGTTCACGTTCTTGTAGATCAACGGGCTGATGACGAGCGTGCTGGTGTTGCCGAGGAGCAGCGTGTAGCCGTCGGGGTCGGATTCCGCGACCGCGCGCGCCCCGATGGTGCCCCCGGCTCCCGGTCGATTGTCGATGACGATGCCTTGCCCGAGGATCGACGTCAGGTGTTGTCCGATCAGACGCGCCATCACGTCGGCCGGACCTGCCGGCGCGAAACCGACCACGAGCCTGATCGGCCGATTGGGAAACGTCTGCGACGATGCGATCCCGCCTGCAGCGCAGGCGATCGCGACGATCGCGCACAGCAACGTCGGTTTGGCGAGCACGGCCGTTACTCCCGACTTCATCCGAGCAAAGTGCATCAGCGCCGGCTCGAAGGACGGCCAAGCGAATTGCGTCACGCCTTCTCATCCACCACGCGGTTGCGCAGCGTGCCGATACCGGAAATCTCGACCTCGAGCACGTCGCCCGGCTTCATCCACAAGGGTGGATTGCGGCGGTGACCGACCCCTTCCGGCGTGCCGGTGGCGATCACGTCACCCGGCACCAGTGGCGTGAATTCCGAGCAGAAGGCGATGATCTGCGGCACCGAATAGATCAGGAGATCGGTGGCCGACTTCTGCACCTCCTGTCCGTTCAGCCGCGTCGTCAACATGAGGCGGGCCGGATCGGTAATCTCGTCGGTGGTAACGATCCAGGGACCGAGCGGCCCGGTCGCGGGAAAATTCTTTCCCGAAGTCACCGAGAATTTCTGATAGTCGCGCACGCTGCCGTCGACGAAGCAGGTATAGCCGGCGACGTGATCGAGCGCGCGCTCGACTGGGATATGGCGGCCACCACGAGCGATGACGACCGCAAGCTCGCCCTCGAAGTCGAAGCTTTGCGACACCGCGGGGCGGACCATCTCGCCGTCGTGGCCGGTCAGCGTGTTGGCGAGTCGGATGAACATGCTCGGCTGTTTCGGCAGCTCGCGCCCAGTCTCGGCGGCATGGGAGCGGTAATTAATGCCAGCGCAGAGAATTTTTTCCGGGTTTGGGATCACCGGCAGCCATTTGACGTCGGCCCGCTTGTGGTCGGGTTTGGTCGCGTTTGCGGCCTTCCTTATTTCAGCAAGCCCGCCGGTCGTGAGCGCGTCACGCAAGCTCGCGTAACCGAGACGCTGGTTCAAGGTGACGACGCCATTGTCGGTCACTACACCGAAGCACGCCTGTCCATCGGCCATATAGCTTGCAAGCTTCATTTACAGCCCCATGTGGCGCGCGCTCGGTGGCCGGCTGAGAGCCGGTGCACCCTCACGTCGGCGCGCCGCTACTGTCCGTAGATTGGCACGAACAGCTGGTCGACGGGAATGGGCGCCTTGATCAGCGACTGCTCGGCCATGTAGCGAACGAGCGCCTCGAGCGTGGGCCGGTTGGCCTCGACGCCGTAGGGCCAGGGATCGCCGGCGAACGTCGCGTCGATCTCGTCGAGCTCCGCGATCATGCCCGGCAGCATGTAGCGCAACGTGCCGACGTTGCCCATCTTGGCAAGCGCAAGCTCCTTGGCCTCGTTCATCGCTTTGAAAAGGCTGGTGGCCACGAACGGATGTCTCTCGTAGACGTCGCGACGCATGGCGACGAGATGCATGATCGGGAAGATGCGCGTGCGGCGGTAATAGTCGAGCTCAAGGGCGTGGAAATCCGGGAACAGCCGCCGCACGTCCGGATTGGTGCGAAGCGCCGCCGGCAAGCCGCTGCCGATGATCGCCTGGATGTCGTTCCTTTCCAGAAGTTCGCTCAGCGAATGGCCGGACGCGTTCTGTTCGATCGACACTTGCTTGATGAGCGGCGGTGACGACGGATTGCCATGCGAGTCCGAGCTGTTGGTGGCGCCCTGCACCCAATGCACGCCCGACAAATCGACCCCATACTCGTCCTGCAGCAAGCCGCGAATGAAAACCGCGGCGGTCTGGGTGTAGAGCGGAACGCCGATCCGCTTGCCCTCGAGGTCCTTCGGCGCCTTCACTGCTTTGCGGTTGACGGTGATGAAACCATGGCGGAAGACGCGGGAAGGAAACACCGGCAGTGCGACCATCTCGTTGCGGCCGGCGGCGAGCCGGCTGAAGACCTCGGTGCTGGACATTTCGCAGGCGTCGAACTCGAGATTTTTCCCCATGCGGTCGAAAATCTGCCGCGGTTCGTCGATGATGAGAAAGTTGAGATCGATACCTTCGGGTTTGACCTCGCCGGTATAGAGCGCCGACATACGGTCATAGAGGCCGCAGGCGAACGTCACCGCAACTTTGGGCATGCAACGTCTCCCGCGCGTCGGATCTCGGGTTTACCGATGCGCTTGGTCACTGGCTAATCGGACGATAGCGATCGCGAAGCGGCGATAGAACCTTGCGCCGGGCGGCCACGGTGATGCGCCCCGGCCGTGAAGATATAAAAGATTATGTTATTCGGCGAGGGCCAAAAGAGGGTCGTACGGTTGTGGTTAGTGCCGAACGCCCGGCGGGACTGCGCTCCACATGCGAGCGCGGCCGGCACCGGGCCGGCCGCTTCGCTCACGCGACTCTTAGTGTAAGGGCGATCAGAGACCTCTGGTCCTGATCGGAATCATGGTCAGTAGCCATTCGAGCCGAA
>VAZL01000320.1:11110-12201 GCA_005883445.1 Alphaproteobacteria bacterium
TCATGATACGTCTCCAGGTTTGAACGGTCGTCCGTGGATTTGTGCAACGACGCTACCGGCGCCGCCGTGATTTGATCAGGCTTAATATGTTTCGGCTCACGCCAGCGACAAGGATTGAGCTCATCACAGGCGCATCAATGCATTGTCGGTGGCGCATAGCAGCCCACGACTCGGCCCGAAATCAGCGGGCAATCGCAGCCGTCACATTAATGTGAAGATCGGGAATAGTTTGGACCCGACCCATGATCGTCAACCGAACGGAACTCGATACCAGCGTGATGCCATTCTCCGTTCTCGACGAAAGCGGTGTCTTGCAAAGACGAATGAACCACGCGAGCGGCGGGCACCACGCCGATCATATTGTGCCATGTCGCGCTTGCTGAAAGGATTGGTGCAGGACTTCATCTTGATTGACCGGAAGGGACCGACCGATGACGAGCCAAATCTCGCGCCGCGAGTTTCGCAAGATGCTCGTCCCCGCCGCGGCCCTGTTGCTGCCGGGCGTCGCCAACGCGCTTGCCGCGCGCGTTGTCGCCGATCAAGGCTTTGCGGCCGCCTATGTCACCGGCGCCGGCATCGCCAACACGTTTTTCGGCGTCCCGGACATCGGGCTGGTGACGGTGAGCGAGCTCGCAGCGCACGTGGCGCCCTGCTCGAGCGCGCGGGCGCCGATGCACTGCAGATCGAGGACCAGGTCTTTCCCAAGCGCTGCGGCCATTTCGCCGGCAAACACGTGATCGCGGCCGCGGAGATGGTGGAGAAGATCAAGGCCGCCGTCGATACCCGACGCGACGGCGATCTGCTGATCATCGCGCGCACCGACGCCATCGCGCCCGAAGGCTACGCCGCCGCAATCGAGCGCGCGGCCGCCTATCGGGAAGCCGGCGCCGACGTCACCTTCGTCGAAGCGCCCACGTCGATGGAAGAGATCGCCGATATTCCCCACCGCCTGCCGTGGCCGCAACTTCTCAACATCGTGCTCGGCGGCCGCACGCCGGAACTACCCAACGAGAAGCTCAAGGAATTGGGCTATGCGGGGGTAATCTACGCCAACGTCGCGCTGCAATCGGCACTCAAGGGCATGCAGGCGG
>VAZL01000321.1 GCA_005883445.1 Alphaproteobacteria bacterium
TTGGCGAGTCATTGTCTTGCGAAGACGTCGGGCTTGCTCATTTGCCATCGACGACCCCACCCGCCGCCTTCGGCGGCACCCTCCCCTTCGGGGAGGGATCAGACCCTCGAGGGGTAATTCGGGCTCTCGCGCGTGATGGTGACGTCGTGCACGTGGCTCTCGCGCATACCCGCACCCGAGACGCGCACGAACTCGGCCTTCTCATGCAGCTCCTTCAAGTTCTTCGCACCCACATAGCCCATGGCCGCGCGCAAGCCGCCGCTGAGTTGGTGCAGCACGGTCGCCGCCGCGCCTTTGTACGGCACCTGGCCTTCGACGCCCTCGGGCACGAGCTTGAGCGTGTCCTTGATGTCTTGTTGGAAGTAGCGGTCGGCGGAGCCGCGCGCCATGGCGCCGACCGAGCCCATGCCGCGATAGGTCTTGTAGGAGCGGCCTTGATAGAGAAAGACCTCACCCGGCGTCTCGTCGGTGCCGGCAAGCAGCGATCCCACCATGGCGCAGTCGGCGCCGGCGGCGAGCGCCTTGGCGAGATCGCCGGAATATTTGATGCCGCCGTCGGCGATGACCGGCGTGCCGCTCCGGCGCGCGACCTCGACCGCATCCATGATGGCGGTGAGCTGGGGTACGCCGACACCGGCGACCACGCGCGTGGTGCAGATCGAGCCTGGACCGATGCCGACCTTGATCGCATCCGCGCCGGCGTCGATCAGCGCCTTGGCGCCTTCGCTGGTCGCGATGTTGCCGGCAACCACCTGTACCGCGTTCGACAGGCGCTTGATGCGTGTGACGGCGTCGAGCACCGAGCGCGAATGCCCGTGCGCGGTGTCCACGACCACGAGATCAACGCCCGCCGCGATCAGCTTGGAGGTGCGTTCGAACCCCTTGTCGCCGACGCTGGTCGCGGCGGCGACGCGCAGGCGCCCTTGTTCATCCTTGCAGGCGTTCGGGTTGGCCACCGCCTTCTCGATGTCCTTGACCGTGATCAGCCCGACGCAGCGATACTGGTCGTCGACCACGAGCAGCTTTTCGATCCGATGCTGATGGAGCAGGCGCTTGGCATCGGCCTGTCCAACGCCTTCGCGCACGGTGACGAGCCGCTCCTTGGTCATCAGCTCGGCAACCTTCTGGCGCGGGTCGGTGGCGAATCGTACGTCGCGGTTGGTGAGAATGCCGACGAGCTTGCCGGCGCGGCCGTTGCCGCCGCCCTCCACCACCGGGATGCCTGAAATGCGGTAGTCCTGCATCAAAGCCAGCGCATCCGCGAGCGTGGCGCCGGGATCGATGGTGACGGGGTTGACCACCATGCCGGACTCGAACTTCTTGACTTGGCGAACCTGCGTGGCCTGCTCCTCGGGCTCGAGATTGCGGTGGATCACCCCCAGCCCCCCGGCCTGCGCCATGGCGATCGCCATCTTGGCTTCGGTCACGGTGTCCATGGCCGAAGCGACGATCGGGATGTTGAGCGGGATATCGCGGGTGATGCGGGAACGGATGTCGGCGTCGGACGGCAGCAGTTCGGACAGTCCGGGCTTGAGCAGGACGTCGTCGAAAGTCAGTGCTTCGCGCAGGGTTCCGTCGGATTTCTGCTCCATTGCCAACTCCAGTGGTCCGCCTTGCGGGCCTGCTCGACGGCACCGTCGGGGACTTAGCTAACGACCATTGCGCTGCGAAACAGCGGTCTCGCACGCGACGTGACGGCCCGTTTTGGGTTGGCGCTGGCCGATAGCACGGCTCGGGCGCGAATCCTAGCGATTTGGCGGCAATTCACCGAAAGAAGCGGTGTCCTCGCCGCGATCGCCTGGTCACATCGTCCTCCTTGGGCTCGAATCAGGGGCGCCAACCCGGCGGCGGCCCATGCCGTTCGATCGCGTTCACCAGCTCGCGGTGCTTGCGATCCTCGCGCCTCATGTGGACCGCAATGACGGCGTGCAGGGACGGAACCACGAAAAAGGCGGGGAAGATGAGCCCGAGGAGAAAGCAGGCCACGATCAGGATGACGCTGAAGATGGCCGAGAACGGTTGGCCGTTCAGCAGGAGGGCAAGCGGCGGAATGAAGACTGCGAGCAGGTAGATCATTGGCCATACCCCTGAGCCTGATGCAGCCACTATGTGGGGCCGCGCTCGCCGCAGGACAATGCCCGGCTTGTCCGGGGCAGCGCCGATTCTGCTAACGTGCGGCATGACCGACCTGCGCACCGCATTCGACCATCCTGCAGCCGCGATGACCGCCCGCGCGCGGCGCTTCCTCCACCTGCGCCCTTGCGCAAGCGCGCCGAGGTCGCTGCGCTGACCCATGCTGGCGAAACGCATTGTGCCGCTGATCGTGGCGGTCGCCCTGTTCATGGAGAACATGGACTCGACCGTCATCGCCACCTCGCTCCCGGCGATCGCCGCCGATATCGGCACGAGTCCACTGACGCTTAAGCTCGCGGTCACCTCCTACTTGCTCTCGCTCGCGGTCTTCATCCCGGTGAGCGGCTGGACCGCCGACCGTTTCGGCGCGCGCACGGTATTTCGGGGCGCGATCGCCGTGTTCATGCTCGGCTCGATCGGTTGCGCGCTCTCGGGCTCGCTCTCGGAGTTCGTGGTCGCACGCATCGTCCAGGGCATAGGCGGGGCGATGATGACGCCGGTCGCGCGCCTCATTCTCGTGCGCAGCGTCGACCGGCGCGAGCTGATCAACGCCATGGTCTGGGTGACCCTGCCGGCGCTGATCGGGCCGCTGATCGGCCCGGCCCTCGGCGGCTTCATCACCACCTTCATTTCCTGGCACTGGATTTTTCTGATCAACATCCCGATCGGGCTTGCCGGCATCGTCTTGGCGACGATCTTCATCGAGGACGTGCGGGCGCAGACGCCGGACCCGTTCGATCCGCTCGGCGCGGTGCTCGCCGGGCTGGGCATCGGCGGGCTCGCCTTCGGCGGCTCCTTGCTCGGGCTCAATTTCCTCCCGACCAGCGTGGTGCTCGCGCTCATCGTCGTGGGCGCCGGCGCAGCCTATGCCTACGTGCTGCATGCACGGCGCACGCCGGCGCCGGTGCTCGATCTCTCCCTGCTCGAGATCCCGACCATGCGCGCCGCCGTCGTCGGCGGCTTTATCTATCGCTCCGGCATCGGGGCAATGCCGTTCCTTCTTCCGCTCCTGCTTCAGCTCGGCTTCAATCTCACAGCCTTCCAATCGGGGCTGATCACGCTGTCGAACGTCGTCGGCGCCATGGGCATGAAGACGGTGATCCCGTTCATTCTCCGCCGCTACGGATTCCGTCGGGTGCTGGTGGTGAATGCGCTGATCAGCGCAGTGCTGGTCGCGGCCTGTGCGACCTTCACGCCGGGCGTGTCATTCGCGTGGATCGTGGGCGTGCTGATCGTCGGCGGCTTTTTTCGTTCGCTCGAATTCACCAGTCTCAATACCATCGCCTATGCCGACGTCGACAATCGCCGCATGAGCCGCGCCACCTCGCTGGTCGCGGTCGCCCAGCAAGTCTCGATTTCGGTCGGCGTCGCCATCGGCGCGCTGGCGGTCGATCTGACGCTGTGGGCGCGCGGACGCGACACCATCACGGCCGCCGACTTTCAGCCCGCCTATCTCACCATTGCCGTGATCGCCGCGTGCGCCTGCTTCGTTTTCGCACGGATGCCGGCGGATGCCGGCGCGGAACTGGCCCGCCGCAGCGCCGCACCCGCGGCGAGCCCGACCGAGGCCACCGATCAACGAATGGGATGAAGGATCGCCGCTGGTGTGGTGGATTTGAACGCTAGTGTGGTGGATTTGAAGTTCCTAAGAAGATGCGGCGAGCTCACATAGGAACTTCAAATCCAAAAACCACACTAGACTCATAGGTTTGCTAGTGTCCCTTAGATTCCGAAGTTCGCACGAGAGTGTGCTGCAAGGGCTTGCGAACTTCGGAATCGGGACACTAGCCGCGAAATCCCGTCGCCAGCAGATAAAGCTCCGCCGAATCCGGCCGGCTCGCGGCCGGCTTCACGTGCCTCACATGGGAGAAATCGCGCTTGAGCGCCGCGAGCAGCGTCGCCTCGGTGCCGCCTTGCAGCACCTTGCAGAGAAACGCGCCGCCGTGGGCAAGCGTTTCGCGCGCGAAGTCGACCGCGGCTTCCGCGAGCGCAATGATCTTGAGATGGTCGGTCCGGCGGTGGCCGGTCGCATTCGCCGCCATGTCGGAGAGCACGACGTCGGCGGGAGCGCCGAGCAGGGCCTTGATCTCATCGGGCGCGCGCGGATCGAGAAAGTCGCGCTGGATGAATTCGACCCCCCCTATCGGCGCCATCTCGAGGCGATCGATCGCCACGACCTTTCCCCTCCCCTGCACGCTGCCGACGCGCTGCGCCGCGACCTGGCTCCAGCCGCCGGGCGCGGCGCCGAGATCGACCACCCGCGCGCCTTGCTTGAGCAGATGTTGAGTTGTCGTTCGAGCCAGCGCTTCGACGCCGGCGACCGGCCGCCGCCCGATTTGATGCGGACCTTGAGCGGGCGCTTGCTCGGCTTCGAACTCATTTTGATCCGACTTTCGGCTCGGACACGGCGCCATAACCCAGCGCGGCCAAGTCAGGGCGCCGGCCCCTCGCCGCCCCACACCCCATCCTCGCGCATCATCTGCACCAGCATGCCCTCGCGCAGCCCGCGGTCGGCCACCCGCAGCCGCTGACAGGGAAAGGCGCGGCGAATGGCGTCGAGAATGGCGCAACCGGCAAGCACGAGGTCGGCCCGCTCGGCGCCGATGCAAGCATTGG
>VAZL01000322.1 GCA_005883445.1 Alphaproteobacteria bacterium
TACATGGGAATGGTGCGCCAGTGGCAGGAGCTGCTGCACGGCGGCCGTTACTCCCATTCCTATACCGAGGCCTTGCCCGACTTCGTCAAGCTCGCGGAGGCCTATCACGCCGTCGGCATCCGTTGCGAACGCCCCGGCGACGTCGATGGCGCCATCCGCGAGATGATCAACGTGAACAAGCCGGTGATCTTCGATTGCGTGGTCGATCCCAACGAAAACTGCTTCCCGATGATCCCCTCCGGGCGCGCACACAACGAGATGCTGCTCGGCGACGCCACCGTGAGCGTCGAGGACGCCATCACCGAGGAAGGCAAGGTGATGGTGTGATGCGCAATTCGGTTGATTCGCTCTGCATCGCGCTGCCTCTGTCGTCCCCGCGCAAGCGGGGACCCATAACCACCGCCTCTGGAATATGGGTCCCCGCTTGCGCGGGGACGACTCGATGTGAGTCTGGAGTTCGCCAGTGAACACCACCCACTACCCCGCCGCGACCGTCTCGGAGCAGGTCGAGACCCACACCTTGTCGGTGCTGGTCGACAACGAGCCGGGCGTGTTGGCGCGGGTGATCGGCCTGTTCTCCGGGCGCGGCTACAACATCGAATCGCTCACCGTCTCCGAAACCGAGCACGAGAAGCATCTTTCGCGCATCACCATCGTGACCCGCGGCACGCCCATGGTGATCGAGCAGATCAAGAGCCAGCTCGATCGGCTCGTGCCGGTGCACCGGGTGGTCGACATGACGGTGGCGGGGCCGCACATCGAGCGCGAGCTCGCCATGGTCAAGGTGCGCGGCAAGGGCGATCACCGCATGGAGGCGTTGCGGCTCGCGGATGGCGCCATCGACGTCGCCGGGGCGTTCGCAACGGATGCCGACGGCGTGATAGGCCTCCGCGAGCTTGACGAAGTCGGGCAAGGCCTCGGTATAGGAATGGGAGTAACGGCCGCCGTGCAGCAGCTCCTGCCACTGGCGCACCATTCCCATGTACTGATTGTTGATGATGAAAATCTTGATCGGCAGGTCGCCGACATCAACCTGATCAAAGGCAAGAAGGTCGCCATCATCGGCTACGGCAGCCAAGGTCACGCCCATGCGCTCAACCTGCGCGACTCCGGCGTCAAGGACGTGGCCGTCGCGTTGCGCAAGGGCTCGCAAGGCGTCAAGAAGGCGGAGGCCGAAAAGCTCAAGGTCATGGACGTCTCCGCCGCCGCCAAATGGGCGGACGTGATGATGATGCTCACGCCCGACGAATTGCAGGCCGACATCTATCGCGAGCACCTCGCCGACCACATGAAGCAGGGCGCGGCGCTGATGTTCGCGCACGGCCTCAACATTCATTTCAATCTGATCGAGCCGCGCGCCGATCTCGACGTGATGATGATCGCGCCCAAGGGACCCGGCCACACCGTGCGCGCGGAATACCAGCGCGGCGCCGGCGTCCCGGTGCTGATGGCGGTGCACAAGGACGTCTCCGGCAATGCCCATGATCTCACGCTCTCCTACGGCGCGGCGATCGGCGGCGGGCGGGCGGGCATCATCGAGACCACCTTCCGCGAGGAGTGCGAGACCGATCTGTTCGGCGAGCAATCGGTGCTCTGCGGCGGCCTGGTGGAACTGATGAAGGCCGGCTACGAGACTCTGGTCGAGGCCGGTTATGCGCCGGAAATGGCCTATTTCGAGTGCGTGCACGAGGTGAAGCTGATCGTCGACCTCATCTACGAGGGCGGCATCGCCACCATGAATTACTCGGTCTCCAACACCGCCGAATACGGCGAATACGTCTCCGGCCCGCGCGTGGTCAACGACGCGACCCGCGCCGAGATGAAGAAGATCCTCGACGACATCCAGTCCGGCAAGTTCGTCAAGGATTGGATGCTGGAGAATCGCGTCAATCAGACCTCGTTCAAGGCCATGCGCGCCAAGATGGCCACGCATCCGATCGAGGAGATCGGCGCCAAGCTGCGCGCGATGATGCCGTGGATCAAGCAGCGGGCACTCGTCGACCGCAGCCGCAACTGATGCGCCGCGGTCAGTCGCTGTCGGGTTGCGGGTAGCTCAGCGTGTGACCGGCGAGCGGTCCCTTCTCGAGGGGCTTTCCGTCTCTGCGGCTGCAGGTATCCACCAGCAGGACGATTTCTCCGTCCATCTCCTCCGGCATACAGATATATTCCTGGCCGGCCATCTCGAATGTATGAAAGAAGATATTTGCGTAGGACGCCTCGTCCGCAAATAAATGCCGGATTTGGGCGCGCACCTCTGCTTCCAGGGCGGCGGCGGACCCGCATTTCTCGGCGGCAGCCTTCGCCAACGGCGTCAGCACGATCTTGTAGCTCGCGGGCATGACATCAGCGACGCACTGTGATGCACGAAAATATCACAAAGCCGCGCGTGAGACAGCGGCGGGAGGGCAGGGGTTGATCGTAGGGAAGGGGTGGATCGCAGGGAATGGGCCGAGCGTCGGCGAAACCCATCGCGCGTTGCCCGCAATTGCGTTCGCCAACGCTCCGTGCGCCTTTGCAAGCTGCCGCCGTGCGGGTAGCGTTCCCGGCCGAGTGCTGGCCGGAGGCGGATGGTGCAGGGGACTGCAGGATCGGCGGTGCCCGCCGTTGCGCTGTCGCAGGTGGCGATCAGTTTTCGCCTTGCCGATGGCGGCAGCTACGCCGCGGTCGATCGCACCTCGCTTGCCGTCGCCGACGGCGAGTTCGTCGCCATCGTCGGCCCGACCGGCTGCGGCAAATCGACCTTGCTCAACGTCGCCGCCGGGCTGATCGCGCCCTCATCGGGCCGCGTCGAGGTGTTCGGCGCGCCGCTCGCCGGGCTCAACCGCCAGGCCGGTTACCTGTTCCAAGCGGAGGCGCTGTTTCCGTGGAAGACGGCGCTGGAGAATGTCGCGATCGGGCTCGAAACCGCCGGCGTCGGACGCGCGCTTGCGCGCGAGCGCGCGCGGGCCTGGCTGGACCGCGTCGGCCTCGCGGAGTTCGGCGCGCGCTATCCGCACATGCTCTCGGGCGGACAAAGGAAGCGCGTCGGCCTCGTGCAGGTGCTCATCCGCGATCCGAAAATCCTGCTGATGGACGAGCCGTTCGGCCCGCTCGACGCGCAGACGCGGCAGATCATGGGCAACCTGCTGCTCGATCTGTGGAACGCCGACCGCAAGGCCGTGCTGTTCGTCACCCACGATCTTGAGGAGGCGATCGCGCTGTCCGACCGCGTGGTGATCATGTCGGCGGGGCCGGCCGCCCGCATCATCGGCAATTGGAAGGTCGCGCTGCCGCGTCCGCGCGACATCGCCGAGGTCAAGATCGAGGCCGCGTTCCACGATCTCCACCGCGAGATCTGGGCAACGCTGAAGGCCGAGGTGCTCAGGGGCTACGCCCAGACCGGCGGCGGCTGACGGCGCGCGACCTCATTGCCTTGCGCTTGCGGGCGGCTACACTCGGTGCGATGGGCGAGATGGCCCACACGGAGGAACCTCATGTTGCGCAAGCGAATGGTTTTGATTGCCGCGGGCCTCGCCCTGGTCTTTGCGTGGAGCGGCGAGCGCGCGAATGCGCAGGGCGTATTCACGATCACGTCGCCGTCGTTCAAGGACGGCGAGCGCCTTGCGACCAAGAACGCCGGCAACAACAAGCAGAATCCGAATTGCGTGGGCGAGAACGTTTCGCCGGCGCTGTCCTGGTCGAATCCGCCCGCCGGCACCAAGAGCTACGCGCTGCTGATGTTCGACCCGGAAGGCAGGCCGCCGGGCGGCGTGAGCCATTGGGTCGCCTATGGCATTCCAGTGTCGGTGACCGGCTTTGCGGAGGGCGAGGTCTCCCAGCAGACCGATAAATATACCGGCGGCAAGAGCCTGATGGGTCTGCCGCATTATTTCGGCCCCTGCACGCCCCCCGGCGCGCCGCATCACTACACCTTCACCCTGATTGCCACCGACCTCGAGCCCAATGCGCTCCAGCCCGGCATGACGCGAGACGAGCTCATCAAGGCGTTGGACGGGCATGCCAAGGGCGCGACCGG
The DNA here is from genome assembly GCA_005883445.1 of Alphaproteobacteria bacterium. Classification (GTDB taxonomy): domain Bacteria; phylum Pseudomonadota; class Alphaproteobacteria; order Rhizobiales; family Xanthobacteraceae; genus VAZQ01. Next base: position 4,016 of record VAZL01000322.1, read on the forward strand.
CATCATCGGAACGTTCTCGAAGCCGTAAGTCTAGGAGCAGTTCGCCAATTCACTCGTCACCCCCGGGCTTGACCACGCAAGTCGGGTTCACCCGACTTGCGCACTTAAAGCGCCCGAAATCGGGTAGACCCGATTTCGGGTGGTCCATCATTCTTCGCAAGAACTCTTTGCGAAGAGGATGGATTGCCGGGTCAAGCCCGGCAATGACGAAAATGGGTCAAGACGACCGGAATATGGTCGAGAGGTCGCGGCCAGTCGATCAGCGGCCGCAGCGCCGGCGTTCAAAGGCACATGACATCTGAAAGAAGGTCACTCCGCCGCTTCCGTACGCGGCTTGCGCTTGGCGTCGCGGCGGGAGAGCACCGGCGCCAGGAACCGCCCGGTGTAGCTGCGCTTCGCCTTGACGATGTCCTCGGGCGTGCCGGCCGCCACGATCTCGCCGCCGCCGTCGCCGCCCTCGGGGCCAAGGTCGATGATCCAATCGGCGGTCTTGATCACTTCGAGATTGTGCTCGATCACGACCACGGTGTTGCCCTGCTCGACCAGCTCGTGCAGCACGTCGAGCAGCTTCTTGACGTCGTGGAAATGCAGCCCCGTGGTGGGCTCGTCGAGGATATAAAGCGTGCGGCCGGTGGCGCGCTTGGACAGTTCCTTGGCGAGCTTGACTCGCTGCGCCTCGCCGCCGGAGAGCGTGGTCGCCTGCTGGCCGACGTGGATGTAGTCGAGGCCGACGCGGTGCAGAAGCTCGAGGACGTTGCGCACGCGCGGCACCGCCTTGAAGAACTCCAGCGCCTCCTCGACCGTCATGTCGAGCACGTCGGCGATCGATTTGCCCTTAAACAGAACCTCGAGCGTCTCGCGGTTGTAGCGCTTGCCCTTGCAGATGTCGCAGGTGACGTAGACGTCGGGCAGGAAGTGCATCTCGATCTTGATGACGCCGTCGCCCTGGCAGGCCTCGCAGCGTCCGCCCTTGACGTTGAAGGAGAAGCGGCCGGGCTCGTAGCCGCGCGCCTTGGCCTCGGGAAGCCCTGCGAACCATTCGCGGATCGGGGATGCGGTCGTGCGGGGCAGGGGCCTCGGAGGCGCCGTTGAGCTTGCGCGCGATCGCCTTGTAGAGGGTATCGACCAACAGCGTCGACTTGCCGCCGCCGGACACGCCGGTGACGCAGGTGAAGAGGCCGAGCGGGATTTCGGCGCTGACGCTCTTGAGATTGTTGCCGCGCGCGTTGACCAGCGTAAGCGTGCGGCGGGCGTTCCTCGGCCGACGCTGCGGTATCGCCACCGCCATCTCGCCCGACAAATATTTGCCCGTGAGCGAGGCTGGCGTCGCGATCAGCTCGTCGACCGTGCCCTGCGCCACGATGTGGCCGCCGTGGATGCCGGCGCCGGGGCCGATGTCGAGCACGTGGTCGGCGGTGCGGATGGCGTCCTCGTCGTGCTCCACCACGATCACGGTATTGCCGAGATCGCGCAGCCGTTTGAGCGTCTCGAGCAGCCGCGCGTTGTCGCGCTGGTGCAGGCCGATCGAAGGCTCGTCGAGCACGTAGAGCACGCCGGTTAGCCCCGAGCCGATCTGCGACGCAAGCCGGATGCGTTGGCTCTCGCCGCCCGACAGCGTGCCCGAGGCGCGTGCCAGC
>VAZL01000323.1:0-3164 GCA_005883445.1 Alphaproteobacteria bacterium
CGCGCTGCGCCGGTGGCTCGACCAGTTTTGGGATGAGGCACTGGCGGCGTTTGCGGCCGAAGTCGAAACCAGCCACGACAAGGACAAAGCCAAATGAACCGCACAGTCACCATCGCGCCGGTGCGCAAAAGCATTCGCGTCAATGCCAACCAGGCGCACGCGTTCGAGGTGTTCACGTCCGGCCTCGGGCGCTGGTGGCCGCGCACCCACACCATCGGCAAGCCGCCGATGCAGACCGCGGTGCTGGAGCCGCGCCTGGGCGGGCGCTGGTACGAATTGAGCGAGGATGGCTCGCAGGCCGACGTGGGCAAGGTGCTGGTGTGGGAACCGCCGGAGCGCTTCGTGATCAGCTGGGGCCTCAACAGCAACTGGAAGCCGGACACCACGGTGAGCTCCGAGGTCGAAGTCAGGTTCATCGCGCAGGGGCCGCTAGCGACCCTGGTCGAGCTCGAGCATCGCAATTTCGAGCGGCTGGGCGCGGAAGCGGGCGCCTCCATGCGCAAGGACGTCGACGGCGGCTGGCCCGGCATGCTGGAACACTTCAAGCGGGAGGCCGAGACATCGAGCCAACCGACGCAGGCGGGAGCCCGCGCGCCTTCAAGGTGATGGCGGTCGCCAACCATCTCGGCCTCGACTACGAGATCCGCTTCGTCGATTTGCGCAAGGGCGATCAAAAGGCGCCGCAATACGCCGCGCTCAATCCGAACATGCGCATGCCGACGCTCAAGGAGGGCGAGTACGTGCTGTGGGAGTCGAGCGCGATTGCGCAGTACCTCGCCGCGAAGAAGCCGGAAAGCGGCCTGCTGCCGCAAGACGAACGGCGGCGGCTCGACGTGATGCGCTGGCAGTTCTGGGAGCACGCGCATTGGGACCCGGCCTGCGCGGTGTTCGCATTCGAATATGTGGCCAAGCCGGTTGTGCTCGGGATCAACGAGCCCGACATGATCGCGATCGCCAAAGGCACGGAGGCCTTCCATCGCGTCGCAAAGGTTCTCGACGGTCACCTCGAGAACAAGCGATTCGTGACAGGGGACACGCTGACGCTTGCCGACTTCGGCATCGGCTCGGCCATGATTCTCGCCGAGATGGCCCATTACCCGCTCGAGCCTTACGGCGAGATCAAACGCTGGTACGCAACGCTCAGCGCTTTGCCGGCTTGGCAGAAAACCCGCGCGCAATCCGCGATGCCCGCCGCCAACGCGGCCTGACATCGACGCGTCCGTCGCTCAAATCGCGCGGAGTCTAAATCGGCACGGCGATCGCCTCGAAGGCGCAATCGCAGTTGATCAGGTCGACGCGCTTCTCAACGATGCGCAAACCCGCGCCGTCGCGGCGCAGCCGATGGCGCTGCCGGCCGGCGAAGAGCCGCTGCGCCTCGTCGCGATACTCGACCATGATCACGGTCGAGCCGACGACGTATTCGCCTTTGGCCTCGTCCGCCTGCTCGAGGAGCACGTTGCCGACGAGGTGCGCCGTGCGCGAGGGCGGCGTTTGCACGTGGATGCGGGGATGCTCCAAGCGCTCGACGCGCGTCTTCATCAGCTCGCGGTCGTCATAGAACAGCGAAGCCTGGTCGAACGGGCTTGCCTGGTCGGGCACCGCCGGCACCAATAGGTGCCGTCCTCGGCGAACAGCTCCATCCATTCGCGGAAGCGCCGCTCGTCGAGCAGCCGCGCCTCCTGGATCAGGAACGTCTCGAACGCCGCACAATCGATGCCGCCAACGGCAGGCGGCATGGGAGCGCGCGAGGCCGCGTCGGTCATGCCGCCTCGCGCATATAGCCGAGCCAAGCCTTGTATTGGGCGCGCACCACCATCTCGTGGGTGGCAAGCGCGCGCGTGGCGTTAAGCTCGCGATCCGCCTCCTCCTCGCCCAGGCCGCGCGAGATATCGACCCAGTCGGTTGCACGGCTGCGCAGCCCCTTCTGCGCGCGCACGAAGGACTCGAGATCGTCGGTCTGCACGAACGACGACGCCGAGTGCGTCACGTTGAGCAGGCGGACATTGCCGAAATTCATCGCCGGCGGCGCGCCGACGAGACGAATGGGATAGATCGTGACCTCGGTGCGGTCGACCGCAACCGGCTTGATCACGCGCACATGGATGTTGAGCCCCATGATCGACATGTTGGGATAGATCAGCGAATTATGCAGGCGCGGGGTGAGAATCTGTTGCGCCCGCTCGGCGCCGACCTTCTCCGCCAGCACGCGCTTGTATTCGTCGAAGGCCCGGCTCGAGCGCTTGCCCTCGTCGAGCGAGGTGTTGCTGGTCCAGCCATGGCCGTTGCCGGCGATGTAGCTCTTGCGCTCCCTCCACGACGCCGCCGTTTGGGTCTTTTCGGCTTCGACGACGGTCGCGCCTTGCCGGTCGCCCTCACGGCGCGCGAATTGAACGCCCTGCTTGTTGATCGTCGAAGCGTGGCCGAAGGGCACGTGATAGGAGTCGAGCACGTTCTCGACCTGGAGCTTCCAGTTGCCGTTGTAGGCGTAACGGTGCATGCCGGCGTCGAGCGCCAGCGCGCCGTCGGGGGCGCGGTCGACGAGATCGTCGATATTGCGCTTCATCGGTCCGATATGGTCCTCAAAGCTTGAACCTTTCGCTGCCAGGCTGGCGAACACGAAGCCGCGATATTCGCCGACGCGCGGCGCCCGCGCGAGGCCGAACGCCGCCTTGTCGAAATCGGCGGCGCAGCCCTCCGGTACCGGCACCGCGGCGAGGCGGCCGTCGGTGTCGAAGCTCCAGCCGTGATAGCAACAGGTCAGCCGCGCGGCGTTGCCCTTGCGCTCGTTGATCACCTTGGCGCCGCGGTGGGTGCAGCGGTTGAGCAACACGTTGATGCTGCCGTCGCGGTGGCGGACCATGATCACGGGCTGGCGGCCGAGCTCGGTGGTGATGTAGTCGCCGGCGTGCGGCACCTGGCTCTCGTGGCCGACGAACAGCCAGGCGCGGCCGAAAATCCGCTCCATCTCGAGTTCGAACAGCTCGGGATCGGTGTAGACGCTACGATGCACGCGACCGGGCTCGATCAGCTTGGCGATCTCGTGTCCGTTGCGCATGCAATGTTCTCCAAATGCCCGGGGTCGGCTTCGCCCTCATTGCGAGGAACGAAGCTGCCCGCTGCGCGCCGCAAGCTAAGGTCGGCGTGCTTGCATCTTGAGGGATGAG
>VAZL01000323.1:3170-6916 GCA_005883445.1 Alphaproteobacteria bacterium
CATGTTGACGAGATCGAGCGGCGAAGCGGTCTCCTCGAGCATGCCCCAGCTTTTGAGCCAGTCGTAGGTGCGCTGCATCTCCTCGAGCGGGATCGGCGCGGGATCGCAGACCACGAGGCGGCTCTCGCGCAGGTCTTCCACTTTCAACGCCGCAATTTCCGGATCACTCTTGGCGTAATAGTCGATGAAATAGTGCAGATAGGCGCGCTTGTCGGCGTTGATTCGCCGCACGGCCTCGCGCACGGCGCGATTGAAGGCGGCGTAGGTCTCGGCGTCGACTCGCGCGGAGGCGACCTCGGTGCCGTGGAAGAAGGCGGAGCAGATCGTGCGGCAGCCCTTCTTCTCCGCCAGCGTGATGTGCGGCTCGGTCAACGTGGTGGCCTCGACCTCGCCCTTCATCAGCGCGTCGAGCCGGTAGCGTGAGCCGTTCGGTGCGCGGCAGAGCTTGATCTCCTCGCGCGGCAGGAATCCTTCCAGCATGTGCAGCGCGATGTAGTGGGTGCCGAAATAAAACGGCACGCCGATGGTGCGGCCGGCGAGCTGTTGCGGCGTGAACACCGGCGAGTCCGGCGCCACGACCAGGGCCGAGTAGGTGACGATGGCGCGGCGGCCGAGCTGGCGGCTGCCGGTGCTCGTGTCCTGCACCCGGCAGTAATTGCCCCATTCGCAGGCGTTGTACATGTCCGCCTTGCCCTGCTCGAACAGCTTGCCGTGGCTGGCGAAGGGGTCGACCCCTTTCGGGCTGGTCACGTGGGTCTCGACTTTTTTCTCGACCCCCTTCTCGCGGTCGGCCCACTCGACCAGGATCCCTTCTTTCTCGAATAGTCCCTCGTCATAAGCGACGAGCTCAGGCAGTCCCTGGAACGGCGCCGTGGTCTCCAAGATGAGTTTTTTCATGGGATTGCTCCGAGGCTTGGGCTTCGTCATCGCGCCGGCGCAGCGCTTGGGCGCGCGGCGGCGCTTGCCTCACCGAGCTTAGTTGAATACGACTGGCAGCCGGCGTCAAGCGCCCAACGGTAGGATTGTTCAACAATGGCCTACAGCCCCGCCCCGATCCGGCGTGACAGCGTGATCAGCCAGGCGGCGCAGGAAATCTGCCGCGTCATCGAGGCCGAGCGGCTGAGCCCCGGCGAGGCGCTGCCGCCGGAAACGCGGCTCTCGGCGCTGCTCGGCATCAGCCGCAACTCCGTGCGCGAGGCGCTGCGCGTGCTGCACGGCCTCGGCTACGTCGAGAAGGCGGCGGGACGGCGGGTCGTGGTCACCGCCGGCGCGCGCGGCGGCAAGAGCATGTTCGACGAAAGCGTGCTGCTCGAAGCCGCTCCGATCGCGAACGCGGTGCGCTCGCATATCGCGCAGACATGCGCGGAACTCGCCGCCGAGCGCCTCACGGCCGCGGAACTCACCGAACTCGAACAGGCGCTGGCCGCGCTCGAAGCGGCGATCGCGCGGCAGGATCTCGCCGCCGCCAAGAGCGCGCACGACGCCTTTCACGGGCTGTTCTTGGCGGGCGCGAGAAATCCGCTGTTGGTCGCCATGTTCAATCAGGCGCAAGTGGCGAGGCTCTCGAACGTCTCGCCCGAGCACAAGAGCTTCTACGACCCGCGCCACCTTGCGCACCACCGCGCGCTTCTGCGCGCGCTGCGCAAGCGCGATGCGCGCGCCGCCCGCGCCGTGGTGCGAAAGCATTTCCAGAGCCTGGGGCTGATGCTCGAATTCGTGACGCGGACGCGCCGCAAGCCCGCGCAGGTGCTGTCGCTGGTGCCGCGGTCGCGCGGCGCGATGCGCTGACGCAAGAACCTCCGTAGGGTGGGCAAAGGCGCGCAAGATCGCGCGCGCGGCGAGAGCTCGCCTGTGCGCCTTTGCCCACCCTACCGCTTGCTGAATTCGCAGCAGCGTCGCGACGTCGCTACGGCCGCGGGCGCAGCCGCTGGATCTGCAATTGCGCCAGGAACGGCACCAGGGGATGCGCCCCCATTTTCACGATCGAGGCCAGGTCGAGCTTGATCAGCGCCTCGCGCTGATCGGGGGGAAGCCGGAATTTGTCCGCGAAGGCCGGCGCGTCGGCCATGTATTGCGCGCGCAGCTCGGCGTCGTGGGCGAGACCGTGGAGCGCCGATGTGAGCTCGACCAGCTCGGGCTTGATCGAGGGGTAGTGCGCGGCGCGATGCGCCTCGTCGTGTCCGCCGGTCCAGGCCAGCGAGGCGTAGTTGTGATGCCAGCTCGGATCCATGGACACGATATCGGGCTTGCGCTCGCCCAACGCGCCGGCCGCGCAGGCCCAGCAGCGCAGCTCGATATTGCCGGTGTCGTCGAGCTCGGTCTCGTCGTAGCCGATCAGCGATTTCAGGTTTCCGCTCTTGAGCTTTTCGAGCGCGCGGGTGTCCCAGTCGAGCTCCGGATTGGAATAGCGGTCGGTGCCGGGAAAATGCGACATGCCGCCGCTCGCCAGCACCACCGTCTTGAGACCGAGCGCCGTGACCGTGCGGGCGACCGCCTGGCCGAAGGCGTAGCAGCGCTCCATGGGGGGCTGCGGCGGCAGATAGGCGTTCACGTAGATCGGAAGCACGGGGTCGGTATGACCGAGATGCGTCAACGGAATTCCGATCGCGTAGTCGATCTTGGCCGTGCTGGTGAAGGCGGGATCGAAATTCTGCCGGTAGAGCTGGCGCACGATCTCGAAACCGATCTCGCTTGGAATCTTCCAGTGGAATTTCCGGCCGGCGAAATCGCCGCTCGCCTCGCCGCCGACATGGACGGTGAACGGCGGCGCCGTGGTATGGAAGAACTGCTCGGCGTGATCGTTGGAGAAGATGATCCAGAGGTCGGGCTGCAGGGCGCGCAGCTTCTTGCCGACATCGGCCGCCACTTCCCGCACGTGCTCGACGTTCTTCTTGTCTTCGGTATCGGGCATAGTGAAGAACTGAGGCGCATGGGGCAGCATGGCGCCCCCGATCACGGTCGACATCATGACTTATCTCCTTGGCCGATCCCGGCGCGGGCGAACACGCTCGCACCGGGCCGCGTCGCTAGTGTGGTGGATTTGAAGTTCCTACGAATATACAGCGAACTCACATAGGAACTTCAAATCCAAAAACCACACTAGAGTCATAAGTTTGCTAGTGTCCCTTTGATTCCGAAGTTCGCACAAGATTGTGCCGCAAGGGCTTGCGAACTTCGGAATCGGGACACTAGCGCAAAATTATCGCGCAAAGCAGCGCACAACAAGGCGACCCTTCACAGCCGAAAAAGAAGCAAGTACGCTTCGCCGAAGACTTGAGTTTGCGTTCCGCTGCCTTGCGCCCATCCCATCCCAGCGCAAAACCGGTGAGGAGGCCCCGATGGTGGAGGTGCCGATAACCATTGCGTGCGGCAACTACGACCGCACCCGCGCCATCAGGGACGGCCGCGTCAAGGTGGAAGGCTGCGAGGTCACCTACCTGCCGCTTTATCCGGAAGAGATCTTCTTTCGCGCCTTCCGCTACCAGGAATTCGACGTCTCGGAGCTTTCGTTCTCGAGCTACATCCGCACGGTAGCAGCGGGGAATTCGGCCTATGTCGGCATCCCCGCCTTCGTGTCGCGCCTGTTCCGGCATTCCTGCATCTACGTGCGCACCGATGCCGGCATCCGCGCGCCGGCCGATCTCAAGGGCAAGCGCATCGGTTTGCCGGAATATCAAATCACCGCCGTAGTCTGGATGCGCGGCATGCTGCAGCACGAATATGGCGTGCTGCCGACGGAGATCCAT
>VAZL01000324.1 GCA_005883445.1 Alphaproteobacteria bacterium
CGCGATACGGCTCGCGCGTCTGCAAGGCTTTGCCGATCGCGGCAAGCACACCTGTCGTGTCCTGCGACTTCAAGTCCTCGGGAGCGATCGAGAACGTGCCCTCGAGCATCTCCCCGCGATGGCCGTGGAAGTCTTCGAGTTTGGTCGACCAAGTCATCTGATGGGAGCGAAGGTCCCATGACCATAGGCCGACCCGGCCGGCATCGAGGGCCGATCGAAACGACTCAAGCTCGGGATGGGAAGGCGCCGCTCGTTCGCTAACGGGAGTGTCGGCCCTGTCACCTTTATCTTGTGCTTCAGGCACTTTCACGTCCAGCGTGCGACGGTTCTATTTTGTCCGCGGCGGAGGCCCCAGGCGGGGAAAGGTAGCACATCGCTGATGCGTCCTCCCTTAGGGTGCGATCGAGGCGCGAACACGCGGGGCGGCGAACCTATCGCCATCCCGCGCAGGCCGACCGTGTGTCGCAAGCAAGTCGCGCAGCCTCCATGACCCATCTTCCTCTATAAGCCGCTGGTATTTCGAAGGTTCCGCGTTGCGACGCGGTGCGACCGGCAACGCCGGCGCGTGGCTAAGCGCCCATCTGCGGCGCCTGCGCACGACGACGCGCCGAAAAACGGCGGAAAGGAGCGATGTTGGAGGAGGGAACCCGCTAGGCTTAGGACACGCAGCGGCCCGGGACTTGCGCCAATGGCGAGTGTCCGATTGCGCTGACCACCGGCTCGCATCCATCGAGCAATCTGGGCTTGGGAGCGGGCGCCGGCGGGACGGTGATTTCAGCCGGACCGTTCACCGCATTGCGGCTCTTGGTCGAGGCGAGCGGCATACGGTCGCTCTTGAGGGTACGGTTCACCATCGGCGCGGTCCGAGCGATCGACGGCGCAGCGGTGGTGGAGGAGACTTCCAGACCAACGAGGAAGGTCGCGATGGCCAAAACCGCGCCGCCGCAGCCGACGAGATATCCCGAATTACGCCGCATGGGTTACTCCCCACGATCCCTGTGTTCATTAGTCGCGGTAACCCGCGGATAGGTTCATGCGCGGCGCTGCGATTTCTGCAAACCCGCGCACGCGCTCGCGCCCGCAGCTAACGCTTTGGCGGCAAAGGAGGTTTCTGCACGGAGCAGGGCAGGTGCCGGCGCCGACAGGGACGTCGGTCGGCGCCGTTTGCGGCGGTGTCCAACCCAAGCGAAGGGAGTGGTCTGGAGTACTCTCGTCGGGCCTCGTGCCCTGCAGCCTTGATCTGGGGTTTTGCGGGATTCCCCAGGAACCAACCCGTGCGCCGTGCATTGTCAGGGGTAGCCGGCCGCCCATTTCCCCCTCCCCGTGCTCGGCCGGTTAGCTAGGGCGTAGTCGGCCCCAGAGGTCGGCTACGCCCGCGTCTTTTTCAACGACGGCGCGGGATCAGCGCAGCGGAACTTTTGCTGTCGCGCAGGGTTTTCCGGCTGGACATTCCCGCCGAGCGAACGAAGCACAACACCGGGAAAACAACACAGGAAACAACACAGGAACAACACAGGAAACAACACAGGAGAGACGCGATGAATTGGGATCGAGTTGAAGGCAATTGGAAAGAGTTCAAAGGCAAGGCTCAGCAGAAGTGGGGCAAGCTCACCAACGACGATCTCGATGTCATCGAGGGTAAGCGCATGGAGCTCAGCGGCCGGCTTCAGCAGCGCTACGGCGTGGCGAGGGACGAGGCCGAGCGCCAAATCGATACCTGGCTCAAAAGCGTGAACTGACGACAACAACTCGCTGCGCGAGTTGGCCTTAGGTGAAAACATGTTTTCTCGATCGGGATATTCCCACGCGATCTCCGCCGAAATCGGCAACATCGACCAGCGTCTGCGTGCGTTGGAACGGCAGCTCGAGCGCGCCGGCGGCCGCTCCGCCGCAAACGCCGCGCAAGCCGCCGAGCGGGTCGGCGAGACCATCGTTTCCGCGTTGCAGGGCATGGCCGACCGAGTGCAGGGCGGGGCCAATTCGGTGCGCGATGAGGCTGCGAAAATCGGCAGCGAAGCGGCAAAGCTCGGCAATCACGCGCTGCGCCGCCTGTCGAGCGAGGTCGAGCATCGCCCGCTGGTGACGCTCGCCGTTGCGATTGGAGTGGGAATTCTCGTCGGCCTGGCGACCCACCACCGCTCGAGCCCGCAACGCCCTGCCCAGCGCCGGCGTCGTTAAGGCTTCCCTCCCGGCCCGCCTTCCAGTTACGCGGTCACGGGCCGCTCGCGGCGGTTTGCCGTGCGCTCGAAGAACAAGGCTTGGCTCGCCACCGCCGACACGGTTGCCGGCTGGAACGGCTTGGCGATGAGGAAGGCCGGTTCGGGCCGCTCACCGGTGAGGAAGCGCTCGGGATAGGCGGTGATGAAGATCACCGGCGCTTCGAAGGTTGCGAGCAACTCGTTGACCGCCTCGAGCCCCGAACTGCCGTCGGCAAGCTGGATGTCCGCGAGAATCAGCCCCGGTCGCTTGCTTTTGGTCAGCGCCAGAGCCTCCGCATGGGTACGCGCAACACCGAGCACCCGGTGGCCGAGACCCTCCACCAGCGTTTCGAGCTCCATCGCAATGAACGTGTCATCCTCGATGATGAGAACGTCGGTTGCGATCTCGGCCGCAAGCTCGCGACCGGATTCTTCGACCAATCCGCGCAGCTTCATGACGTCGATATCGAGCACGCGCGCTGCATCCGGCTCGGAGAAGCCTTCGAGCGCCACCAGCAGAAATGCCTGGCGGGGGAGGGGCGTGATATTGGCGAGCTTCTGCTCTCCCGGCAGCCCGCCCTCCCCTGGGGTGGCGGCGCCGTTGACCGACACCGAATTCCAAATTTTCGTGAATAGCCGATAGAGGGCGACGCGCGGCCCCCTGGGATCCTCGATCACGCCGCGATCCGCGATCAGGGCTTCCAGCGTGGCAGCGACATAGGAATCCCCCGACGCTTGATTTCCGGTCAGGGCTCTTGCATAGCGTCGCAAGAATGGCAGGTATTGTGCTACCGCAGCTGAGGAATTGGACAAGGAACCCTCCCTCTATTTTGAGCTTACGCGCCGAAAACCAGCTTGTGGGAAAAAAGTTCCACGCGACGGAACGAACCGTTCTGCGTGACGTTATCTTGCGATAAAGGTTTGAGGGGCCCGGGCAGGGGGACTTTGCCCGGGAACAACGGATGAACGAACGCAAGCCGGTTCGGGCGGCCATCGCAGGGGAGGCTGTTCGGGCGGAGGCAACGCAACAAAGGCCCCTGAACTCAGAGGCGAGCATGCACACCGACGCGCAAGTAAAAAAGACCGGAGGAGGGCGCCTCAGCCGCGAGGACCAGCGAAGGCTCGGCGATATCCTCCAGCGCGTCTACGACGAGGTGTTACGGCAAGGCGTCCCCGACCGGTTCAAGGACCTGCTGGACCAGTTCGACAAGGATATGGACGCCGCCGAGGCGGTGCGCGGACAAGGCGGGGGGAATGACGCGCCCGATCATCTGTTTCGGGCCGACAGCAAGGGGTCCAGATCATGACGATGCGATCATCCGTACGTGACGCGATGCTCGCAGCTGTGCCGAGCTTGCGCGCGTTTGCCATTTCGCTCTGCGGCAACGTGGATCGCGCCGACGACCTGGTGCAGGAAACGCTGCTGCGTGCCATGGCGAATATCGATTCGTTCCAACCGGGAACGAACATGTCGGCGTGGCTGTTCACGATTCTCCGTAACCTGTTCCGCTCCGAGTATCGCAAGCGCCGGCGGGAAGTCGAGGATACCGACGGAAGCTATGCCGAGAGCCTGAAATCGCATCCCGAACAGCACAGTCGCGTGGAGTTCGAGGAATTCCGCGTGGCGCTCAGCAAGTTGCCCTCCGATCAGCGCGAAGCGCTCATTCTCGTCGGCGCATCGGGGTTCTCTTATGAAGAGGCGGCTGCCATCTGCGATTGCGCGGTGGGAACGATCAAGAGCCGCGTCAATCGTGCGCGCACCCGGCTGTCGGATCTGCTCTCCATCGACGGCGCTGACGATTTCGGCCCGGATCATACCACGCGCGCAATTCTGTCGGCGGGCGGGCGCGGCTGATCAACCCCGTCTCGCTCGGATCGGGTAATCGATTCAAGGCAAGCAAGAAGCTCTCGCCCGGTCAAAAATCCGGGCGAGAGCCCGCACGCGCCTGAAAACCATGCGGAAGCTTACTTCAAGGAACCGTCGGCGAACGGCCGCGGATGAGGGCGAAAACCGCCGAGATTACGAACAGGATGATCGCAACGAAGAAAATGATCTTTGCGATCTCGACCGCGAAACCCGCGATCCCACCAAAGCCGAGGACAGCCGCAATCAGCGCAATAACCAGAAACGTCAAAGCCCAACCAAGCATGGCGGTGCTCCGTCATTGTCAAAGTGCGCGCAGCTCGTTCTTCGCCTGCGCGTTACGCTTTTTATAAACGACCAACGCGCAAGAATGTTCCGGCACGTTCCGTTTGGCGACGGTTCGGCCCTCCGGACGGGACCGGCGGTGACTCGCAAGCTCGCACCGCCGGCGGCGTCCGCCGCATCTCGCGCATCACGTCTAAGGATGCACGTCCTCGGTGAACCAGTCGGTTGGCACCTCATGGCCGAGGCCGCTCTCCTTCGCCTTGCGGTAGACGAGGGAGCCCGCGGCCGCGAATTGATAGCCGAGGCCGATATTGTTGATGAAGCAAGTGACGTCGGTTTCCGACTTGCGACCTTCGGCTCGACCGGCGACGAGCTGCGGCAAGGTCGGAAGCTTGTGGAAGTCGATCTCCTCGGCCAGCTGCCAGCCGCGGCCCGCCACCTTCTCCTCGATCACGACGTCCTTGGCTGCGACGTGGATCGGGGTCGGATCGTTCCAGTGAATGACAACGCGGTCGGCGCGCTTGACGGCCTTGACCTCGATTTCCGGCCGTTTGATCGAGCTCAGATGCATGCCGGGCTCGATCCAGCGCTCGAAAAAAACGTTGTCGATGGAATTGGTCGCGCACATGACGATGTCGGCGCCCTCGATCGCTTCCTCCGCCAGGCCGACGGGTATGATGTCAACGCCGAGCACCGCGCTCATGGCCGTCGCGAAGCCTTCGCGGCTTTGCGGATTGGGGCTGAAGCAACGGATCGTCTCGATGTCGCGCACGGCGCAGGCCGCCATGAGCTGCGCACCCGCTTGCCAGCCGGAGCCGAGAATGCCGAGGCTCTTTGCATTGTTGCGGGCGAGGTGTTTGATGCCGAGCCCATTGGCTGCGCCGACGCGCATGCGCTGCATGACGCCGTCGGGCAGGATCGCGAGCGGCTCGCCGTTCTCCACCGAGAACAGCAGCACTAGGCCGACATAGCGGTTGTTGGGCGCAGCCGCGACCTTTTCTCGACGCATGGCGTTGCCGCGCTTGGGCCAAGTCACGATGTCGGAATTGATGCGGACCGCGCCGACGCCGAGCTTCGGCGCCACACCGTCCATGGATTTGAGGCTGTAGAGCGCGTCCGCCCGCGCCGTCGGCGTGAAGCAGTCGGAGCGGGTGCGCGAGACACCGCGTCCATCGGCCAACTCGACATAGGCCTCCTCCATGACCGCGATGCATTCACCCATCGTCAGAAGCTTCTCGACGTCGTCGTTGGAGAGGATCAGCGTCATGGCTATTGCGCCTGTGGTGGCTGTGACAGCATAGCGGGGACTACCCTATCGCGGATCGCGCCGTCGATTGCGTACGCGCGGCGCCATGATAGCCCACCTCCGAGGGTTTGCGCGCTCCGTGCTGGCGGCCCCACAAGGCGCTCGCGTCAGACCCTCAAAATGTTCCAGAATGGATGGCCGCCGTCCCCGGCCGCTTCACAAGGAAATGAGCTCATGAGCGTCGACACGCACGTCACCACGCTGAGCGCGGCCTTCGACGATTACCCGCACACGCTGCCGCTCAAGCGCGGTGAGGTCGCTTCCCCGCGCGTCGCGTTCACCTTTTCCGACATCAGGCCGGCGAACCGGTTCTTCAAGCCGATGGTGCGCGAGCTCAAGTTCGACGTCAGCGAGATGGCGATTGCGACCTATGTGCAGGCCAAGGCCTACGGCAAGCCGCTCGTCCTCGTACCTGCGACCGTGATGGGGCGGTTTCAGCACGGCACCATCTTGTGCAACGCGGCGCGCCCGCTCGCGCCGGCCGAGCTCGCCGGCAAACGCGTCGGTGTTCGCTCCTACAGCCAGACGACCGCGGTGTGGGTGCGCGGCATCCTCGAGAACGACTACGGCGTCGACCTTGGCAAGGTGCGCTGGGTCACGTTCGAAGATGGACATGTCGCCGAATACCACGAGCCGGCGGGCGTCGAACGCGCGGGCGCGGACAAGAATCTCCTCAAAATGCTGCGCGAGGGCGAGCTCGACGCCGCGATCTACGGCGCGGATCTGCCCAATGATCCCACGCTCAAAAGCCTGATCCCGGACGCCGAGGCGGCGGCGCAGACATGGTACGCGCGGCATCACGTCGTGCCGATCAACCACATG
>VAZL01000325.1 GCA_005883445.1 Alphaproteobacteria bacterium
AATCTTGATCGCCGCAAATCGGGTAAACCCGACTTGTGGTGTCAAGCCCGGCAACGACGCTGGAGAGACTCATCCCTTCGCCCCTTGCTTTGCGTGTCCTCGGGCCGATCGTATCCCATTCCTCGCGCGTTCGGTTGCGGCATGGTCGACCGTCAGATCGTCCCGCAGCACGACCCCGTAGTGCTCGCGCGCCGAGTGCGCGGAGATGAACTCCTCTTGTACGTCCGCGCGCACCGCCATGGGATCGCGCGCGAGCGGATCGCCCCAGCCGCCGCCGCCGCCCGTGCGCACGATCACCTCGGTGCGCACCGGCACCGCCTGATGCGCGCCGCCCGCGACGCGAAACTCGCGCTCGCCCGGCTCGCGCACGAGATAAGCGCCGTATTCGCCCGGCTCCCCGCCCCACAGGCCCCAAGGCGGGCATTGGCTCCTGCGCACGTGCTCGAAATTCCATTTCCCCTCGACCAGGTTGCGCACCTGCATGTCGATGCCGAGCCCGCCGCGATATTTTCCTGCGCCTCCGGAATCCGTGCGCAGCGCGCGGGCCTCGACCAAGACCGGGCATTTGAGCTCGATGCCTTCCATCGAACCGTTGCGCACGTCGCCCTGGCACACTGATACCGTGCCGGATTCGCCATCTTCGAACGGCCGGCCGCCCCAGCCGCCGCCTTCGATGCTTTGCACCACGAAGCGCCGGTTGGTCTGCGGATGCATGCCGAAGAACACCACGGAGCCGCCGAGCAGACCGTGGTGGCCCGCCGGCACCCGCTCGGGCATGGCCGGAGCGAGCGCGGCGACGATGGTGTCGACCACCATCGGCACGATCACGCTCCAGCTCGACATCGGCGCGGGAAAGCGCGCCATCATGACGTTGCCTTCGGGAATGATCACCTTGAGCGCGCGAAAGGAGCCCTCGTTGACCGGGTCGAGCGGGCCGGTCAGCGCCTTGTAGGCGACGCGCGCGCCGGCAAGGGTGCGCGAATTGATCGCGGCGCGGCGCTCCTGCGAGCAACCCGAAAGATCGATGGTCATCGCGCCGTGGTCGATCGTGACCTTGGCGCGGATCGGAACCGGCTCGCCGCGGGTGACGCCGTCCTCGTCGAGGGCGGCGGCGGCCTCGTAGACGCCATCGGCGAGCTGCGAGACCACGTTGCGGCATTTCGCTTCGGTCTCGTCGAAGATGCGTGCGATCGCCTCGAGCATGGTCTCGCGGCCGTATTTTCCGAACAGCTCGTCCATGCGCCTCGCCGCGAGCCGGCACGCCGCCATTTGCGATTTCATGTCGCCGAGCGAGGATTCCGGAAAGCGGATGTTGTCCTTGAGCACGCGATAGAGCGTCTCGTTGAGCTTGCCCGCTTCGTAGATCTTGAGCTGATCGAGCTGCAGTCCCTCGACCCACGGATCAGCGACGGTCGGGCCGGCGCCGAAGCCAGTGCTCATGCCGCCGACATCGATCCAATGCGCCCGCACCATGGCGAACATCAGCAGCTCGCCGTCATGAAAGTAAGGCGCGTAGATGACGATGTTGTTGAGGTGCTGCCCCGCGACCGCCTGGTGATTGGTGATGACGACGTCGCCGGGCGCAAAGCCTTGCCTACCGTAGCGCCGCATGCCGTCGGTGATGACGACGCCGAGGTCGGCGACGAAATGCGACACCCCGCCGACGTTTTGGCAGATCAGCTCGCCGGCGGTGTTGACCAGCGCGGTGCAGAAGTCGCGCACCTCGTAGATCATCATGTTGTAGGAGGTGCGCTGCAGATCGACCGCCATCTCGTTGGCGACCGCGGGCAGCGCATTGCGGATGACTTCGAGCGTGACGGGATCGAGCGGGGCGGTCATCTGCGTGCCTCGTCACATTCGCCTGCATCCGTTCGTCCCCGCGAGGGGCACCCCGCGACGCTCGCGTCGCGGGGACCCCGTTGCGGGGACCCAGGGCCACGGCTCGCGGCTCCTGGATTCCCAGCATAAGCGCGTTCACGCGCGTCTTCGACGCGCTGTGCGCGGGAATGAGCGGGAGAGAAGTGCATCCCTATCATCCTGCTCCCACCGTGATGATCAGCTCGCCCGAGGGCGCGACGGTCAAGGCGTCCGACGCGAACAGCACCGTCGTCGTTCCATGCTCCTGGATGAGCGCGGGACCGGTGATCTTATCGCCGGCGCCGAGCGTCTCGCGCTGATAGACCGGGCACGGCGACGCCTTGTGCGCCTCGGCGAGATAGACCGCGCGCGTGCGCGCGGGCTTCGCGCCGCCGCGCGCGGCAAGGCGCGGGAAAACGGGCTTCGGGCGTTTGCCGATCAGCGCGAGGCGAATATTGACCATCTCGACCGGCTCGTCGGGCGAATGATGGGCGTAGCGATGCTCGTAGAGCGCATCGAATGCGGCTCGGATGCCGACGCGATCGCCCGACGCGATCGCTTCGACGCCCACGGGAACCTGCAGCGTGAATTCTTGCCCGACGTAACGCAAGTCGAGATGGATTTGACGCTGCGCCTGCGCGGCATGGCGCAGCGTCGCCGAGGCTTGCGCGACCATCTCGTGGTGGATCTTCAACAGGGCCGCGAAGTCGACGGTGGCAAGATCGCAATAGAAGGTGCGGATGAAGTCGTGCCGTTCGTCCGCCAGCAGCATGCCGAGCGCGGAGAAATGCGAGGGGAACAGCGGCACCACGACCTTGGGGATGTAGAGCTCGCGCGCGATCGCGACGACATGTAGCGGGCCCGCGCCCCCCGATGCGACCAGCGCGAAGTCGCGCGGATCGTAGCCCTTCGCCACCGAGACTTCGCGCACGGCGAGCGACATCTTGGCGATGGCGATTTCGACGATGGCCTGCGCCGCCGCGATCGCGTCCATCTTCAAGGGAGCGGCGATTTTCTCATCGATGCCGCGCCGCGCGGCATCGGCATCGAGCTTCATCTCGCCGCCGAGAAAATTGTCCGGATCGAGGCGCCCGAGCACAACGTTGGCGTCGGTGATGGTTGGCTCCGAGCCGCCGCCGCGATAGCAGATCGGGCCGGGATCGGCGCCGGCGCTCTGCGGCCCGACCTTGAGCGCGCCGACATCGTCGAGCCAGGCGATCGAGCCGCCGCCCGCGCCG
>VAZL01000326.1:0-1423 GCA_005883445.1 Alphaproteobacteria bacterium
TCCGGCCACAGGATTTGCTGTCCGTAGTCTACGGTGACGGTCTCGAATGGACGCTTGCCCCGGTGCGACGATGCAAACGAGCGGTGGCCGGGAGGATGCCAATCCTGCGTCAGCACCACGTGCCTGAAGCGCGTTGCGACGCGATTGACGATCGGCACGACTTCGTCGCCGCGCGGAACCGCAAGCTTGCCGCCTGGACAGAAGTCATTCTGGATGTCGACCACCAGCAGGACGTCGCTTTCGCCGATCGTGATCGTGTCGGTCATCGCTTCGCCTCCTGCGCCTGCGCCATGCGCCCATCGACTTCGGCCGCAAGCCGCCGCAGCGCGTCGCTCACCTCGACCGGATACGATGCGTCGGGTTCGAGCCTGCGCAAAGGCTCGGGCAGGCGCTCGAGCTCCCGCGCCGCGTGCGCCCGAATCTGGTCGAGCGTCGGCCGCGGTTCGAGAGGCTTGCCAGCCCGCATGACGAGTTCGATCAGCGGCTCGCCGGGCTGATCGTCATCCTCCACGGACAGGGTGTCGCCGGCCATCCGGCCGTCCGAAGCGAGGCGGCGCCATACCTGCTTGCGGCCCGGCCAGGTGGCTTTGCCGGCAGAGCGTTTGCGCCGCGGCACCCCGGCGTACTCCTCGAGCTTGTAGGCGCAATCGAGCCCCGGCGCGTCGGACGAGGTGGTCAGACTGCTTCCAATGCCGAAACCATCGATGGGGGCGCCCGCCCGCAGCATAGTCGCGATCGAATTCTCATCGATGCCGCCGCTGGCGAAGATGGTCACGTCGCGGAGCCCGCCCTCGTCGAGGATGCGCCGCACCTTCTTGGAGAGCGCGATCAGGTCGCCGCTGTCGAGACGCACACCGCCCACCGAGATGCCCGCGGCCTTGAGCCGGGGCGCGAGCGCGACGACCTTACGCGCCCCCGCCTCGGTATCGTAGGTGTCGATGAGCAAAGTCAAATTCTTGGGCCGCGCGCGCGCGAAATTCTCGAATGCTTCGGCCTCGTCATCGTGCATCTGGACGTAGGAATGCGCCATGGTGCCGAAGATGGGGATGCCGAAGAGCTTGTCGGCGAGCACCGTGGCGGTGCCGGCAAAACCCGCGATGTAGCTCGCGCGCGCGGCGAGCAGGCCGGCCTCGGCGCCGTGCGCACGGCGCAGCCCAAAATCGACGAGACGCTTGCCCGGCGCGGCCAGCACCATGCGGGCGGCCTTGGCGGCGATCATGGATTGGAACTGCAGGAGATTGATTACCCGCGTTTCGACGAGCTGGGCTTGGGGCAAAGGGGCCGTCACGCGCAGGATCGGCTCGTCGGCGAAGAACACCGTCCCTTCCGGCATGGCGTGGATGTCGCCGGTAAAGCGCAAGCCGGCGAGATAATCGATGAGGTCTTTGCCGAACCGTCCGGTGCGCGCGAGCCAATCAAGCTC
>VAZL01000326.1:1446-2121 GCA_005883445.1 Alphaproteobacteria bacterium
GCACGAAGAATTCGAAGCTTGCGGTCTTGGTCTCGCCACGATCCAGATAGGCCTGCATCATGTTGAGTTGGTAGAGATCGGTCAGCAATGCGCTTGTCGCCGGGTCCATGCTGCCACCTTCACGCACAGTGCCAGCCGCGCGAAGAAGGCGCGCGGCCCATCGCGATCGCCCGGAGAGCGAACGCGGTTCCTATTTTAACCTCAGGAATGGAGCGTTGGGTCGAGTTTGCCCCCGCCCGACTGCACCGGCCGCGCGCTCGGCCCCGCCGCCTAAAAGCTTGTTTGCGTGCGCGGAGTCCCTAAGCTTGATCGCAAACCCCGTTGCAACGGCGGGGCAGGCCTTACCGTCGCCGCGAGGCAAGCAAAATCATCAACGCCGAGGGATAAAAAGCAATGGCCGACGAAGAGCTTCCCGTCATTGCACGCTTCGAGGTGCGCCGCCGCAGCTATCTCGCGCCGGACGGCACGGTCCTGCGACCGCTCCCGAGCTTTGCCTCCGACAGCAGCGTCCTCATCTCCCTTTATCGCGGCATGGTGCTGACCCGAGCCTTTGATCTCAAAGCCGTCTCGCTGCAACGCACGGGGCGGCTCGGCACCTACGCCGTTTCGCTCGGCCAAGAGGCGGTTTCGGTCGGCATCGCCAGCGCCATGCGGGAGGAGGACGTCGTGCTTCCC
>VAZL01000326.1:2205-12559 GCA_005883445.1 Alphaproteobacteria bacterium
CCGCCGGCGTCGCCTACGCATTCAAGCTCAGAAAGGAGCCGCGAGTCGCGGTTTGCCTTTTCGGTGACGGCGCTACCTCCAAGGGCGACGTGTGGGAGGCGATGAACTTTGCCGGGGTGCACAAGTTGCCCGTGGTGTTCGTCGCCAACAACAATCAGTGGGCGATCTCGGTGCCGCTTCAGCTGCAAACGGCGTCGCAGACGCTGGCGCAGAAGGCGATCGCCGCGGGCTTTTCCGGCGAGCAGGTGGACGGCAACGACGTCATCGCGGTGCGCGCCGCGGCGGAGGATGCGATCGCGCAGGCCCGCGCCGGCGGTGGACCGCGCTTGATCGAGGCCGTGACCTACCGCCTCAGCGACCACACGACCGCCGATGACGCGGCGCGTTACCGTCCGCCCGAGGAGGTTCAGACGCGCTGGAAGGAGGAGCCGATCGCGCGCCTGCGCGGCTATCTCGTAAGTCAAAAGGCGTGGGGCAAATCGCAGGAGGAAGAGCTCGCGGCCGACTGCCAAAAGCAGATCGAGGCGGCGATCGAGCGCTATTTGGCGACCGCGCCGCGCGCGCCACAGACGATGTTCGACCATCTCTACGCCGAACTCCCGCGAGCCTATGCCAGCCAGCGGGCGGAGCTCAGCGGAGGCTCCGATGCCTGAGGTCACGCTGGTCGAAGCCGTCAATCTGGCGCTTGCCCGCGCCATGGAAGAGGATGCCAACGTCGTCGTGCTCGGCGAAGACGTCGGCGTCAACGGCGGCGTTTTCCGCGCCACCGTCGGGCTGCAGCAGCGATTCGGCGCCGAGCGCGTGATCGACACCCCGCTTGCGGAGCTGTTGATCAGCGGGCTGTGCGTCGGCATGGCGGCGCAAGGCCTCAAGCCCGTCGGCGAGATTCAGTTCATGGGGTTCATCTATCCCTGCATCGATCAGCTGGTGAATCACGCGTCGAGGCTGCGCAACCGAACCCAGGGGCGGCTGAGCTGCCCCATGGTCCTGCGCACGCCCCATGGCGGCGGCATCCGCGCGCCCGAGCATCATTCCGAGAGCACCGAGGCGATGCTCGCCCATATCCCGGGCTTGCGCGTCGTCATGCCGTCCTCGCCCGAGCGGGCCTACGGCCTCTTGCTCGCCGCCATCCGCGATCCGGATCCGGTGGTGTTCCTGGAGCCGACCCGCATCTACCGCGCGTCGAAAGGGCAGGTCGAGGATAACGGCGAGGCGTTGCCGCTCGATGTCGCCTTCGTGCTGCGGCAAGGCCGCGACGTTACCCTGATCAGCTGGGGCGCCGCGGTGAAAGAGACGCTCGCGGCTGCCGACGAGCTCGCTGCGGAGGGGATCGACGCGGAGGTCATCGATCTCGCGACCCTCAAACCGTACGACGAGGAGACCGTGCTGGCCTCGGTGACGAGGACCGGGCGCTGCGTCCTCGTGCACGAGGCGGCACGCACCGGCGGCTTCGGCGCCGAGGTCGCCGCGCTCCTGGCCGAGCGCGGGTTGACCTCCCTGCTGGCGCCGGTCGCCAGAATCACGGGCTACGATACGATCATGCCGCTTCCGCGGCTCGAGCAACGTTATATCCCCTCGGTCGCCCGCATCGTGGCTGCGACCCGCAAAGTCTGTCAGTTCAGCTGAAACCGGAAACCTTCCATGCGCCAATTCATATTGCCGGATCTCGGCGAAGGGCTCGAAGAAGCCGAAATCGTGACGTGGCACGTCAACGAGGGTGACCGCGTGGTCGTCGATCAGCCGCTGGTGTCGCTCGAGACCGACAAGGCTGTCGTCGAGGTGCCGTCCCCTTGGAGCGGCCGCATCGCGCGCTTGTTCGGCGGCAAGGGCGACCTGATCAAGGTCGGGGCTCCGCTGGTCGAATTTGCCGAGGGCACGCAAGGCGACACCGGAACGGTCGTGGGCGAGCTCGGGCAGGAGGAGAAGGCGCCACGAGGCGCCGAGGCATCGGCCCCGGTGCCGGCGCGAACCCTTCAGGTCCTTCCCGCGGTCAGGGCGCTGGCGCGCAAGCTCGACGTCGATCTCAACCTCGTGCAAGCCAGCGGGCCCGGCGGGACGATCACGCGGGCGGACGTCGAGCGCGCCGCCAAGAGCCTGGCCGAAGCGGGGCCGGCCGAGCCGCTGCGGGGCATGCGCCGGGCGATGGCGCAACGCATGGCGGCGGCCCATGCCGAGGTGGTTCGCACCACCGTGAACGACGAGGCCGACATCGACGATTGGCAGCAGCGCGAGGACGTCACCATCCGCATCGTGCGCGCCATGGCATCCGCCTGCCAGGCCGAGCCCTCGCTCAATGCCTGGTACAACGCCGAGGCGGGCGAGCGCCGGCTGATCAAGCGCATCGACATCGGCATCGCGGTCGATACCGAGGGCGGCCTCATCGTGCCGGTGTTGCGCAATGTCGGCGAGCGTGACGCGAGCGACCTGCGCGCCGGCCTCGACCGGCTGCGGGCCGACGCGGCCGCGCGCTCGATCCCGCCGGAGGAACTGCGCGGCGCGACGATCACGCTGTCGAATTTCGGCATGATCGGCGGACGCTTTGCCAACCTGATCGTCGTTCCGCCGCAAGTCGCGATCGTCGGCGCCGGCCGCATCGACCAACGCGTGCTGGTGCACAACGGTCAGCCGGCGGCACGCCGCGTGCTGCCGTTGTCGCTCACCTTCGACCATCGTGTGGTGACCGGAGGCGAGGCCGCGCGTTTCCTGGTGGCGCTCAAGGCGGACCTCGAGCGGGCGTCGTAGCCCGCGAGAATACCCATGCGCTGCCAAACTTGGCCTCTCCGCGGCCGCAGCTCGGCGTTTCAACACGTCTCAGGTACAGAAGGCCTCGTCCTTATTCCCTCCGGCACGCCGACGGTGACATCTAATCGATCGAGATGTTCGCCTCTTTCGCCAGCCTGGTCCAGGTCGCGAACTGGCTGGCCACCAGCGCACGCATCTCGGCGGGTGTGGTCGCGCGTGGATCGCCGCCCATGCTCTCGAGCTTGTTCTTCACGTCGGGAACTGAAATGGCGCGGCGCACCTCGGCATTGAGCTTGTCGACGATCGGCCTTGGCAGCTTCGCGGGACCCGCGAGCCCGGTCCACGAGATGACTTCAAATCCCGGGATGCCTTCCTCCGCGACCGTGGGCACGTCGAGAAAATCGCGCCAGCGCGTCTTGCCCGTGACGGCGAGCGCGCGAAATTCGCCCGAGCGGATGCGCGCGCTGATCGGTCCTGACGTTGCCGCGATGAAATCGATGTCCCCCTGCAGGAGGCCGGTCATCGCCGGCGCCTCGCCGCGATAGGGAATGTGCAGAAACTTTGTTTTGGTCTCGTTGCCGATGAGTTCGACCGTGGTGTGTAGGATCGAGCCCACGCCAGCGGAGCCGTATTTCAGGACGCCGGGATTTTTGCGCGCCTCATCGATCAGTTGCGTGAGTGTCTGGAAGCGAGAGTCCTTGCGCACGCAAATAAGAAACGGATAGAAGCTGGCGACCGAAATCCATTCGAAATCTTCGACGACTTTGTAGTTTACGTTCCTGGAGAGCGCGCCATGCGCGGGGTGCGCACTGGGAACGACCAGCAGGGTGTAGCCGTCCGGCTCGCTGCGCGCCACAGCCTCCGCGGCGAGGCTGCCGGCGACGCCGGGCTTGGGCTCGATGATGATCGATTGCCCAAGCCCTTTCGACATCTCGTTGCCAAGAAGCCGGCCGATGATGTCCACGTTCCCTCCCGGCGGGAAGCCGTGCATGAACTTGATCGGACGATCGGGATAATCCGGCGGCGCCGCCGCGCTGCTGACCGCAATCAACGCGACAAGCGTGGCGACGATTGTTCTGGTCATCGTTTTTCTCTGCCGTGGGTCCTTGTTCTTGGAAATCACGGCCGCCGATCACTGCGTGCGCGCCGGGGTGCGCCACAGGCTCTTCGGCGTCAGGCAGTGGACGGCGACTTCGCTGCCGGTTGGCGGCGCGATACGGCAATCCATGGCCACGCTGGCCAAGCCGTAGGCATCGAGGCGATCGAGCTGCCGCTTCTCGGCAAGCAGGTTGATCATGGCCATCGACGCGGCATCCATCGCCTTGTTGAGATCGGCGTTGCTGCCGACGGGGGGCCTGGCCCTTGCGTCCTTCGGATTGAAGCAGAACGTGCCCTTCACGATGTCGACCACTTCGGAGATGCGGCAATCCCAGCGCTGCATCATGATGCGCTGGGCGTCCGGCGCGGCGACGCGCCGCTCCTCCGTGATGAACTTCACGGTCTCCGACTTGAGAATCTCGAGCGCCTTGTTGAGGTCTTCATCGTAGCCGAGGGTGAGCCAGTGCGTCGGCGTCTCGGCGCGGGGCCATTCGAGCGATCGGCCCTTGATCACGTCGACGGTGATGTTGAACTCCCTGAACGCGGTCTCGATGCCCGTGAGGTTTATCTCGCCATTGCCTTGCGCGGCATGCGCATCGCTCGCCCACAACAGCGCGCCCTTCACGAACACCGGCAGGTAAAGCGTCGACCCGGCGGTCAGCTCACGCAGGTCCAAATTGCCCCCGTAGCGTCCCGGCGGGACGGTGCTGTAGCGTCCGGGCTCGGCGCGGGCCACGCCGAGGATTCCGGGAAACGGCCGCAGCGGAATGAAAACACCGGGCAGGAACTCGGCCACCTTGTTGTCCCAGTCGAGATAGACGTAGCGGACTCTCCCTTCCGGAAACTCCTTGGGAAATTGCCCGGCGAGTCCGGGATAGTTCATGTTCACGCCGTAGGAGCGCGGCACGATCCTGTTGATCTTCACCTTGAGCACGTCGCCGGGCTCGGCGCCTTCGACATAGATCGGCCCGGTGAGCGTATGGGCACCCCGGCCCGGAACCTCCTGGCGAATCTTGAGCAGCATGTCCAACGTCGCGCCGGGCACGAGGCGATCGTGGAAATGCATCATCGTTTCCATGATGACGCTGTCGCCGGGCTTGATGGTGAGCACCGGCTTCTGCGCATTGTCGTACCAGCCCAACTGCGTGGTCTCCATGGTTGCCGGAAGCAGATGGACTTTGCCCGGAGCTCCGGTCGCGACCGCGACCGTCTGCGCCGTTGCCGCGCCGTGCGAGACGGCAAGCAACGTGCCGGCGAAGATGACTAGCGCCAGCTTGGACTGCCTCTTCATTTGAGCCTCCCTTGTTGCCGAACCGACGGCGAATATCTTCCAGCGATCGCATCCGTTTCCACCGAGGCGATCATCGTCTCGTCCACGCTCACGTCGTGAGCCATTGGGTCCAGCGCTCGCGCAGCTGGGCGAGCCGCGGCGCGATCCAGGCGGCGTCATGCTTGAACGCTATCCTTTCGTTCTCGGGCCAGGCCGGCGTCTGACGCAGCCGCGCCTGCGTCATCAGCGCGCGCGCGTCGGGATTGGCCGGACCGTACGGCAACAACATCGCGAAGTCCGCCTGGGGCTTGGCCTGCGCCACGAAATTGCAGAATTGCCACGCCGCCTTCGCGTTGGGATCGCCTTTCGGCACCAGCAGGTTGGCATGGTAGATCTCGGCCCCGTTCCAGACGATTTCGAGCGGCACGTTGTCCTCGATCAGATCGATGGCGCGCGCGCTCCACATCGCGATCATGTCGACCTCGCCGTCGCGGATGAGTTGCTGCGACTGCGATCCCTCGCGCCACCAGACTTTGATGTGCGGCTTGATCTCGCTCATCTTGCGGAAGGCGCGGTCGACGTCCATGGGATAGAGCTTGTCGGCAGGCACGCCATCGGCCAACAGCGCGAACGCGAGGCAGCTGAACGAGCGGTCGTAGAAGCAACGGCTGCCGGGGAATTTCTTGACGTCCCAGAAGTCGGCCCAGCTTTGCGGCCCGCCGTTCGGAAACTTGTCCTTGCGGTAGACCAGATTGGTGCCGAGCGAATAGCTGGTGATGCCGTAGTCGCGCACCATGTGAGGGGGCAATTGATCGGCCTTGGCGGCCTCCCGGTCGACCTTCTCGAGCAATCCCTCGAGCACGGCCTGGCCGTATTCGACGTCGCCGAGATTGACCACGTCCCACTCGAAATTCCTGGTTTGAACCTGGGCCTTGAGCTTGGCAAATGAGACGCCGGGCACGGTCTTGATCGCGATGCCGGTCTGCGCCGTGAACGGCTCGAAGAAGGCCTTCCGCCAGGCGGATTCCCATACGCCGCCGTAGGAATTGACGTAGACCGCTCTGCCTTGCGCGCGCGCCGGGCGCAGGATCACGGGCGCGGCGAGGAGCGCGCCGGCGCCGAGCGCCAACGCGCGACGGCGGGACATCCGAGCTACCATTCCCCACCCCGTCTTTTTTTGCAACGCCAACACCGCGGCAAAGCCGCTGCCGGTCGATAGCCTCGCGCCGGCCGCTCATGTTACATCATTGGCGAGATGAGCAAAGCTGCGTCGATGCAGGCGGGCTTGAGGCGCGGCCTGCCGTCCCGCGATGGGTTGACGGCTTGGCTGCTGGTCGCGCCGGCCGTCCTCTGCATTACCGTGCTGTTCATCGTTCCGATCGGCTACGTGCTCCTGCTCAGCGTCACCGATCCGACGGTGTCGCTCGATCATTACCGCCGCTTCTTCACCGTTCCGCTCTATGCCAACGTGATGGTCAACACGTTCCGGACGTCGTTGATCGTGACGCTGGCGTGCCTCGCGCTCGGCTATCCGCTGGCCTACGTGATGGCGCGACGCAACGACGCCGTGGCCGTCGTCTTTCTCGTCGCGGTGGGCTTGAGCTTCTGGACCGGCTTCGTGGTCCGCACTTATGCCTGGCTGATCATTCTCGGCAACAAGGGGCCGCTCGCGGCCACTTACGCCTTGGCCGGATGGGGCAAGCCGCCGCAACTCCTGTTCACCTCGTTCAGCTCGACGCTCGGCATGACCCACGTCCTGCTCCCCTACATGGTGCTGGCGCTCTATGGCGTCATGCGCAAGATCGATCCCTCCTATATGCGCGCCGCCGAGGGCCTCGGCGCGCGTCCCTTCGGCGCATTCCGCCTCGTTTTCTTGCCCCTCAGCCTGCCCGGGATCGTCAACGGCTGCGTGCTCGTGTTCACCATGTGCCTCGGCTTCTACATCACCCCGATCCTGCTCGGCACGCCCAAGGACATGATGATCTCCCAACTCATCAGCCAGCAGATCGAGGATCTGCTGGCCTGGGGCTTTGCCTCGGCGATCGCGGTCGTCCTGCTGGCGTGCACGCTCGTGCTGCTCGCCGTCTACAATCGCTTTGCCGGCTTGGATCGGCTGTGGGGATAAGGGCGATGGCGCGTCAGGTCCCGCTCCTATTGGCATCGCTCGCCGCGATCTTTCTGATCGCGCCCATGGCGATCATCGTGCCGATGTCGTTCTCGAAGGCGATCTCGTTCGAGTTTCCGCCGCCGGGTTATTGGACCGGCTATTACGCCCAATACTTCTCGAGCCATTCGTGGCTCGAGGCCACCGCCAACTCCTTCATCATCGCGTTCGCATCGATGGCGCTCACGCTGATCGCGGCGCTGCCCGCCGCCTTCGGCTTCGTGCGCTACCGCTTCCACGGCAAGAGCATGCTCAACCTCGTCATGATGTTGCCGATCATCGTGCCCGCGGTCGTGAGCGCGCTCGGCTATTACAGCTTCTTGAGCCCCTTGCGTCTGGTGGGCACCCACGCCGGCATGATCGTCGCGCACAGCGTGTTGTCGATACCCGTCGCCTTCCTGGTCGTCGCCGCCGCGCTCAAGGGCTTCGACCGCAACCTCGAACGCGCCGCCATGAGCGCCGGGGCGGGTCCGCTGCGCACCTTCCTCTGGGTGACGCTGCCGGTGCTGCGCCCCGCAATTCTGGTCGGCGCGCTGTTCGCGTTCCTGCACTCCTTCAACGAAGCGGTGGTCGCGATCTTCATCGCCGGCCGCGACGCGTCGACCCTGCCGAAAAAGATGTTCGAATCGATCCGCCTCGAATCCGATCCCGTCATCGCCGTGGTGTCGACGCTGCTCACGGGCGCGGTGCTGCTCGGCGTTTTGATCTCGTTGCTCTTTCGACAACGGCCGCCCAGGGGTGAACGATATGCAGCTTGATCCGCTGGTCAAACCTCGTTCGGTTGCAATCGTCGGAGCCACCGATCGCGTCGGTCCCGCGCGCTCCGTCATCGAGTCGCTCGGCGCGATCGGCTTTGCCGGAGCGATCTATCCGGTCAACCCCAAGTATCAAACCGTCCGCAATCTCGTCTGCTACCCGAGCCTGACCGATCTGCCAGAGGCGCCCGACATCGTCGGCGCCGCCGTCATCTACGACGCCGGCTTCGCCGAGCTCGGCGAGGATGGGGCGCGCCAGCAAGCCGAAATCGCGGATCTATGCCGCGAGGCGGGCATGGCTGTGTGCGGGCCGAACTGCATGGGCATCCTCAATCCGACCGCGCGCTCGACCACCTACAAGCAGACCGTGATGGATCCGAACGGCCTTGCCGGCAATATCGGAATCGTGTCGCAGAGCGGCTCGGTCTGCATCGCGCTCCTGTCCGATCTGCGCCGCTATGGCATCAGCCTCTCGGTCTCGGCCGGCAACGAGGCCGTCACCCGAACGGTCGACTATCTCGAATATCTCATCGACGATCCCGCCACCAAGGTGATCGCGACGTTCACCGAGACGGTGCGCGAGCCCGAGCGCTACGTCGCCGCGCTCGACCGCGCCGCCGCCGCCGGAAAGCCGGTGGTCGTGCTCAAGGTGGGACGCACGGAGCGCACGCAGCGCGCGATCACGAGCCATACCGGCGGGCTCGCCGGGGAATCGCGGGTGTTCTCGGAAGTGTTGAAGGCGCATCGCGCGATCGAGGTGAGCGACCTCGACGAGATGAGCGAGGTGCTGGCGGTGTGCCAAGGCGAGCGTTGGCCGCGCGGCAGGGGAATTTCGGTGGTGACCGGCTCCGGCGGCCTCGCCGAGATGATCCTCGACAACGCCACCGCCGCGGGCTTGGACCTTCCCGCGCTCTCGCCCACCGAGCGCGCCGAGGCCGAACGCGTGATCGGCCGCATCACCGGCGACGGCAACCCGTTCGACGCCTGGGGCAACGGCGACTACGCCGTCAACCTGCCGCACGCGATGTCGGTCGTGAACGACAGCGCGCGCATCGCGGCGATCGTCTATTGCGCGGACACCGGCAACGAGGGACAGCTCGGTCATCCCGGGCGCGTGCTGGAAAACGTGAAGATGCTGGTCGAGGCCGCGCAGCGCTCGCACAAGCCGCATTACCTCATGAGTTCGCGGCCGGGGGTGATGAACGTGCGGCAGGCCAAAGCGCTGCGCGAAGCCGGCCTCGTGCAGATCGGCGGCACGCGCCAGGGCCTTGGCGCGATCGACCGGGTCGCGCGCTACATGATGGGGCAAAAGCCGGTGCGGACGTCGGCGAACCGCCGCGGCCCGCAGCTCGCCGACCTCATCGCGGCACGGCCGGGACGGCGCACCATCAACGAATACGATTCGAAGCGGCTGTTGTCGGGCTTCGGCGTGCCGGTCACGCGCGAAGCTCGCGTCGCGACGATCGCGGAGGCAAAAAACGCCGCGCGCGAGCTGAGCTATCCCGTCGTGCTCAAGGCGCTGTCGGACGACATCGCGCACAAGACCGAGCTTGGCCTCGTCGCCGTCGGCCTCAAGAACGGCGAGGAGCTTGCGCACGCCTTCGCACGGTTGAGCGAGCGTCTCGACCGACTCGATCCGCCGCCCTCGGAGCGCGCATTCCTGGTGCAGCAGTTCGTCGCCGACGGCGTCGAGCTTTTCGCCGGCGTCTCGCGCGATCCCGATTTCGGCCTGTCGCTCGCCGTCGGCATGGGCGGCACGGCCATCGAAGTCACCCGCGACTTTGCGCTGCGCATGCTGCCGCTGCGCGAGGGCGACGCCGAAGCGATGATCGCCGAGGTGCGCGGCGCGGCGCTGCTGGCATCGGTGCGCGGCCGGCCGGCGGCCGATGTCGGCAGCGTCGTCGCCTGTCTCGAGGCGCTCGCGGACTTCGCCGAACAGAACGCCGATGTTCTCGACGAAGTCGATCTCAACCCGATCAAGGCGCTGCCGCAGGGGCGCGGTTGTGTCGTCGTCGATGCGCTGATCGTCGCGAGAGCCCCGGCGCGGGGATGATCCGTGGCCTATCTTCGCCTGCGCCAAGTCGTGAAATCGTACGACGGCAGGAGCAACGCCGTCGACGATGTCTCGCTCGACGTCGGGCGTGGGGAATTCGTCACGTTGCTGGGCCCGAGCGGCTCCGGCAAGACCACCACGCTGCTGATGATCGCCGGGTTCGAGACTCCGACCAGCGGCGTCATCGAACTCGATGGACACGATCTCGTTCGCAGCAAGCCCTACGAGCGCAATATCGGCATGGTGTTCCAGAACTATGCCCTGTTCCCGCA
>VAZL01000982.1 GCA_005883445.1 Alphaproteobacteria bacterium
ATGCCGCGAGGCCGCAAGGCGAATGCGTGCCGCAACCCGGTACCGGCGCACCATCGGATGGCATGGCGGCAGCCCCTAGTGCATTGACCACCGGTAGGCGGAACCGGGGATTGGGCAGAGCGAGTTTCCCTATTTGTCCGCCCCACTATCGCCTTGAACATTAAAACAGAATCCCCACCCCGCACATGCGATCGAGTCGCGAGCGAGGAGACCGGCATGCGGCGATGGTGCTCATTATTATTCTTGCCTGCGCTATTCATCGCTGCGACTCCGGTCGTCGTTCCTGCGCCTGCGTCCAAAACTCCGGATCTGGCGTACGCCGCGTTGCCAAACCTGGCCCCACCGTCGGCGGCGCGAAGGCCGGTTCGCCTGAGCGCGCACGGAATCGAGCGCGTCGATCCTTACGCTTGGCTGCGCGCTTCCAACTGGAAGCAGGTGCTCAGAGATCCATCAGCGCTTGCGCCGGAGATCCGCGGCTACATCGAAGCAGAAAATCGCTATGCCGATGCCGTGCTCGCGCCGCTCTCCGGTCTACGGGTCAAGCTCGTGGAAGAGATGAAGGGGCGGATCGAGGAGGAGGACAGCGGAGTTCCCGCTCCGAGCGGCAACTACGCCTATTGGGCCAAATACCTTCCCGATGCCGAACACAAGCAAATCGTCCGCAGCCGGCGGTCCGGCGGGCCCGAAGAATTGTTGATCGATGGAGTTCGTCTGGCAGAGGGGAAGCCGTACTTTTCGCTCGGCGATCATCGACACAGCCCGGATCACCGGCTTTACGCCTATTTGACCGATGAGAGCGGGTCGGAGAACTATCGGCTGCACATCCGCGACATCGGCGCCGGCCGCGATCTGCCCGAAGCCATGACGGACGTTTCATCGTTCGCATGGTCGCAGGACAGCAGCACGCTGTTTTATGTGAAACTCGATGAAAATCACCGGCCGCTGCTCGTCTTCCGCCACCGGCTGGGAACGGATCCGGCGCACGATCAGCTGGTTTACAAGGAGCGAACGACGACACGTCCGAGCAGTGGCTGATCGAATCGGCCCATCCGGAGAGCGCGCCGCGACTGGTCGCGGCCCGTTCCCCCAATGCGCGCTATACCATCGACGACTGGGGTGATCGTCTGGTCATCCGCACCAATGCCGATGGCGCCGACGACTACAAGATCGTCACGGCGCCCGCTTCGGCGCCGGGCCGCGAGAACTGGCGTGATCTGCTGCCGCATCAACCGGGACACCGCATCGTCGAGATGGTGGCGTTGGCGGGCCATCTCATCAGGCTGGAACGTGATGATGGGATCGAGCGATTGGTGGTCCATCGCAAAGCCGACGGGAACGAGTACGCAATCTGGTTCGGCCAAGAGGTCCATTCGATCGAGCTTGGGACCATGTACGAGTTCGATACGAGCACCATTCGCTTTCGGTATTCGTCGCCTGCCACCCCGAAGCAAACTTTCGACTACGATGTCGAGAGCCAGACGCGGGTCTTGCGCAAGCAGCAGAAGGTGCCAAGCGGCTACGACCCGTCCGCCTACGTGGTGCGGCGGATCGCGGTTCCGACCGACGACGAAGAAACCGTTCCGGTCACGCTGCTTTACCGCGACGGCACCCGGCTCGACGGTTCCGCCCCGCTGTTCCTCGAGGGCTATGGCGCGTATTCGTTCGCGTTTCCGACCGAGTTCGATTCGGACCGAGAAAGGCGAGCGCTGGCGCAACTCCGGACGCCTCGCGTACAAGATCAATTCATTCAGCGACTTCATCGCGGTGGCCGAATATCTCAGCAGAACCGGCTACACCTCGCCCGGGCGGATCGTCGCGAGCGGCGACTCCGCCGGCGGTCTGGTGATAGGAGCGGTCGCCAACGTGCGGCCCGACCTGTTCGCCGGCATGGTCGCGCAAGTTCCTTTCGTCGACGCACTCAACACGACGCTCGACGATAGCCTGCCCCTCACCGTCGGCGACTTCACCGAATGGGGCGACCCGATCCACGATCCAGCCGCCTATCGCGTCATCGCCAGCTACTCGCCTTACGATAACGTGTCCGCTCGCCCCTATCCGGACATGCTCGTCACCGCCGGGATCCGCGATCCGCGCGTCCCGTACTGGGAACCGGCGAAATGGGTTGCCAAGATCAGAGCCATGAAAACGAATGATTCCCGTACCGTGCTCGTCACCAACATGTCGAACGGGCATAACGATGTCCCCGGGCGCTTCGCCAGCCTGGACGAGGTCGCCTTGATTTACGCGTTCGCCCTGGAGGTGACCGGCATGCATCGGCCTCCGCCGG
>VAZL01000327.1 GCA_005883445.1 Alphaproteobacteria bacterium
GCATCGCTCTCGTGGCGCCGGAGCCATCTGCCGCGACCCCCGGCCCCACGGACGCCGCCAATAGCGAGATCCCAGCCCCTGCGATAGCTAACCCGCAGAGCCCGCGAACGCAGAAGAAGGCGCGAAAGCCGTCGCGACGGACTGGCGGCCACGATTGGGCGCGCGAGTGGAGAGTGCCCGCCTCGCAATGGAGCGCGCGGGCCTATGCGCCCGACAACCCTTACCTGCGCGGCCATTACCAACCTTCCTGGCGCTCCCCCTGGTAAGACCCGCTGGCGGGATCGACTGAACCGCACGCATCTCGAAGGGCGACGGCGCCGTGTGGCGGCGCTCAGCCATGTGCGATCCGTTGCGTCTGCGCCCTTCCCAAGGGCGGCGGCGCTGACTATTTGACACACGGCAGGATTGCCGGATCGCCGATCGGTGCTTCACTCGGGAGCGGAGTTGTCATGGAGCGTCGGCTCGCCGCCATTTTCGCCGCCGATGTCGCGGGTTACTCGCGTTTGATCGGCGTCGACGAAGAGGGCACGCTGGAGCGGCTCAGGGCGCATCGACGCGAGTTGATCGACCCCAAGATCGCCGAGCACCAGGGCCGCATCGTGAAGACGACGGGCGACGGCGTGCTGGTCGAGTTCGCCAGCCCGGTCAAAGCGGTGCGCTGCGCGATCGAGGTCCAACACGGGATGGTCGATCGCAACGCCGATGTTCCCCGCGAGCAGCGGATCGAATTCCGCATCGGAATCAATCTCGGCGACGTGGTCGTGGAGGACGGGGATATCTACGGCGATGGGGTGAACGTGGCCGCGCGTCTGGAGAACCTCGCCGAGCCGGGCGCGGTCTACATCTCGCGCGCCGTTCGAGATTTCGTCGACGATCACGCCGAGATGACACTGGAGGATTTGGGCGAAAAGCCGCTCAAGAACATCGCCAAGCCGGTGCGGGTTTTCCGCATCACCACGCCGGATCGAGCGGTGGCTGTGTCGGCGCCGGTGGGATCGCCTGCGCCGCCGCACAAGCCGTCGATCGCCGTGTTGCCGTTCGCGAACATGAGCGGGGATGCCGAGCAGGAGTATTTCACCGATGGCATGACCGAAGACCTCATCACCGACCTCTCGAAGGTCTCCGGCTTGTTCGTGATCGCGCGCAACTCCTCCTTCGCCTACAAGGGCAGGTCGGCTAAAGTGCAGGAGATCGGGCACGACTTGGGCGTGCGCTTCGTGCTTGAGGGCAGCATCCGCAAGGCCGGCAATCGTGTGCGCATCACGGCGCAGCTCATCGACGCCGGCAGCGGCGGACACCTGTGGGCGGAACGGTTCGATCGCGATCTCACCGATATCTTCGCAACCCAGGATGAGGTGGTGGAGAAGATCGTCCGCGCGCTTGCGGTCACGCTGACGCAGGGCGAGGAGCGGCGGGTGGGCCGACGCGGGACCGGCAGTGTTCAGGCGTATGAGTTCTGGCTGCGCGCGCGCGAATCGCTCAGCCGCAGCACGCGGGAGGGGGTCGCGCAAGCCCGGGCGATGCACCTGCGGGCGATCGAGCTCGATCCGAATTTCGCGGCGCCGCATGCGGGACTGTCGCTGGCCGCGATTTCGGATTACGTCAGCGACTGGGCGGCGGATCCGGCGCAGGCGCTCGATGAGGCGGAGCGATGGGCGCGCCGCGCGCTCGAATTGGACGATCAGGAGCCGGTGAGCCACTTGGCACTCGGCAATGTGCTGGTGTGGCGGCGCAATCTCGAGGGCGCGCTGGCGGAGTTTCGCCGCATGATCGAGCTCGATCCCAACTTTGCCCAGGGCCATTCCGCGACGGGACTGGCACTGATGTATGCCGGCCGCCCAGCCGAGGCGCTCGAGGCGTTCGCGATCGCGAAGCGGCTCGATCCGCACCATGCGTCCATCGTGCTGCACTTCATGGCGCAGACGCATTTCAGCCTGGGAGAATACGAGACCGCCGCCAAGCAACTCCTCGAGCGCATCGCGCGCACCCCCGCCACCGACTCCAGCCGCATGATGCTGGCGTCCTGCTACGGCCATCTCGGGCGCGCGGACGACGCACGCGCGGCGTGGGCGGAGCTTCTCAAAGTGAATCCGGATTTCTCGCTGGCGCAGCGCGAACGCGTCCTGCCGTACAAGAACGCCGCTGATTTTCAGCGCATCGTCGAAGGCCTGGCGAAGGCGGGATTGCCGTAGGCGTCCCGAGCGAGGAAGGGTCGTCGGACGAGCGTGACCGTCGACGAGATGATAGGACGAGATGATAGAATGAGTGCGGGGGAATTTATTGCTGCCCAATCGCCCCTCAAAAAAGCTTTGAACGAGGTTTTGCGATCAAAGGTCTAGCCCCACAGCTAAGGATCGATCTCATGAAAATATGCTACGCGGTGGTATTTGCCGCGCTCGCGGGTGCCGGCATCGGTGGCCTGACGGTCGAGCGCCTTCACGCGCAAGCCAAGCCGCCGGCATATTATGTCGCCGAAATCGACGTGACCAACGAGGACCTTTACAACAAGGAGTGGGCCCCCAAAGCCGACGCCACAATCAAAGCCGCAGGCGGCATCTACCTCGTGCGCGGCACGAACATTGAACGGATCGAAGGAGCTGCGCCAAAGCGGCTGTTGATCACCAAGTGGGACAACATCGACAAGCTGACGGCTTGGCGTGAATCCGAGGCCTATATGCGGACGCTGCCGATCCTCGATAAGGCGGTCAAATCCGTGCGCTCATACGCGGTCGAAGGCGTAAACTAGCGGCTGTGGCGCTTCGCTGTGCATTCCATTGAGCCTGGTTTTGAAGGCGTTCCGACGTGGGCCGGCCACCGTTCCGGCTCGGATGTCGGTGCCGTCGTTCGGCCACGACATGGCCTTTTTGCCTGCGGGAAACGAACCTAGCGGCGCCACGATGGGCGATCAGGAGGTTGCGGGTATTGGCCGGCTGTTAGGGATATCTGGATGTCTGTGTGCAGGCTTGTGGCTGGTTTGGTGGGCTTGGCGCTCGCCGCCGTCGTTGTGACCGTTCTCGTGGCTGTGGGCAGCGAGGTGAGGGCGGAGCTCGCCCCGGCGGTCGCCAAAGAGGGCCCTGCATCCGCGCCGCCAGCATTCAGTTCGGGTTGTTTGCAGGCGCCGTGGCCCTACGGGTGTCAATGGCGAAGCGCTCCGGCCAAGCGGATCGTTCGCGCTGCACGGCCGATCTGAAGCACACCGCGAACAGCCCACTCACCGTGACGAGGTCGAGCGCCTGAGCTCGACTACTGTCTCGGCGCAGCACCCGGTTGTGATAGCCGCCCGACTTTGGAACCGCTGCTCGCCGTTTGCGCTCGCAAGCAGCATCCCGCAGGGAACCGCACCCTTCCGGCAGGCTTAATGCGGTGGCAAGGTGCCGTTATCAACGGCGGCACTGGACTTCCGACAAGGCGCATGTACGGCGCGAGCGCGGTAAAGGAGTAGCTCACCCCATGCCGGACGATTTCTCTCCCAGCACGCGCTACCGTCGCCTTGCGCGCGAATGTCTGGAGATCGCGCAGACCTTTCCGGCCGGAGAGCGTCGGACCGTCCTGCTGCAGATGGCGCAAGTCTGGCAGCGCCTGGCGGACGAGTACGCGGACAGCAGCGCGCCCCTGCTGCGGCCGCTCGAGGGCGAGCAGCCGGTCATGCAGCAGCAACAGCAGGCTCAGCCCAAGGACGACGACAAGAAAGAGTAAGCCACCGCGTATGGCGGCTGCACCCCCGGTCCGGAGCATGCGATGGCGCTGACCCGGCAAAATGCCGGGGTGTGGACGAGTTCCGGTTTCGGGGGTATCGCGGACGAGCTAACGCGCGCGGAGGCAGCCATGCTGAGGGACGACAGGGGTCATGGAGGCGGTCGGCCGAACACACCCCGTAACGTGCTCGGTGACCGGCTCGAAGTGTGTTCGCTAAATCCCATGACCGGCTTCTTTCGCGACGGCTGCTGCGATACCGGGCGAGAGGACATCGGCAGCCACACGGTCTGCGCCGTCATGACCGCGGCGTTTCTCGAGTTTTCCAAATCGCGCGGCAACGATCTTTCGACCCCGGTGCCGGAATTCGGCTTTCGCGGCCTCAAGCCCGGCGACCGTTGGTGCCTCTGTGCGCCCCGTTGGCAGGAAGCTCTCGAAGCCGGCCAAGCGCCGCGCGTGGTCTTGCGCGCCACGCAGAAGGCGCGTTGAGCCACTGCTCGCTCGCCGATCTCAAACGTTTCGCGGTGGACCTCGCCTGAGGCCGGCAGCGT
>VAZL01000328.1 GCA_005883445.1 Alphaproteobacteria bacterium
CTTCATCAATTTTTCGCATAGCCCATAAATGTCGTCGACCTCGTAGGCGAGGTGACCGAAGTAACGCGCCTCGCCGCAGTCTTCGCTGTCCCAATTGTAGGTGAGCTCGACCAATGGGGCGTCGCGGCCGGTGCGCTTGCTCTCTTCCACCAGCTCTTCGTCCTCCGGCGCGGCCAGAAAAACGAGCGTGTAGCGGTTCTTCTCGTCGACCCGGCGGCGCGCCTCTTTGAACCCGAGCTTGTTGCAGTAGAAGTCGAGCGCTTGATCGAGGTTGCGCACGCGCAGCATGGTGTGCAGATATCTCATAATGTGACCTCTTGGCATCGCCTGGAAACCGAACGGATGAAGCATACATGATCGCGCCGGACCTGGAGACCGCTATCGACGAACTTCAGGAGCTGGTGGAGGGCGCGCGCGTCATCGCCCCGTTCACCGGAGCCGGCATTTCCACCGAGTGCGGCATTCCCGATTTCCGCTCCCCCGGCGGGCTCTGGACGAAGAATAGGCCGATCCCGTTCGACGAGTTCCTCGCGAGCCAGGCGATGCGCGACGAAGCTTGGCGGCGGCGCTTTGCCATGGACGCACAGTTTTCCGCCGCCCGGCCCGGTCGCGGGCACCTTGCGCTCGCCAGTTTCTACCGCGCCGGCAAGGCGCCGGCCGTGATCACGCAGAACATCGACAACCTGCATC
Organism: Alphaproteobacteria bacterium; assembly: GCA_005883445.1. Taxonomy (GTDB): domain Bacteria; phylum Pseudomonadota; class Alphaproteobacteria; order Rhizobiales; family Xanthobacteraceae; genus VAZQ01. The sequence goes on from VAZL01000328.1 coordinate 691, forward strand.
AAAGCTCCGGAATATCAGCAGAACACGTGATCGAACTGCACGGCAACAATAGCTATGCCTTATGCCTGACTTGCGGCAAGCGCTACGAATTGTCTTGGGTGCGTCGGCAGTTCACCGATGCGCGCGAACGCGCGCCCGATTGCACCGATTGCGGCGGCCACATCAAGACCGCGACGGTTTCCTTCGGTCAGCCGATGCCGGAACGCGAAATGCGCCGCGCCGAACAATTGACGCTTGACTGTGATCTTTTTCTCGCGGTCGGCTCTTCGCTGGTGGTGTGGCCGGCCGCCGGGTTCCCCTTGCTCGCCAAACGAAACGGCGCTCGTTTGGTGATTATCAATCGCGAAGCGACCGAATTCGATGAGATTGCCGACGTTGTCATACATCAAGACATCGGAACGGTGCTTTCTCCCTTCATCGTCCACTGATTCGGCATGGCGGTGGAGATTTGCACAGGCATCCACCTCTTTTGGCGCGCAAATGCATTTTGGCCTTTCCCGTTTGCCGCCGAATGATATCTTCATGACGGCGAAGATTCGAAGCGCAGACAAGAAGCGCCTGGACTGAGCGGCGGCGTTGGGGCGTCATGACGTCGGACGGAATTGGACCGAAAGGGCCGGGCGGCGCTTTGACGAGCGGCCGCGGCATCGGTGCCGAGATCGGCGACGAGGCCGCGAGCGTCATCGAACTCACCGGCGTCATCAAGTGGTTCGATGTCTCCAAGGGCTATGGTTTCATCGTTCCCGACAACGGGATGCCCGACATTCTCCTGCACGTGACCTGCCTGCGGCGCGACGGCTTCCAGGTTGCCTACGAAGGCGCGCGCGTCGTGGTCGAGGTGTTGCAGCGCCCGCGCGGCTTGCAAGCATTCCGCGTCGTCTCCATGGATGAATCGACGGCAGTGCATCCGGCGCAGATGCCGCCGCCGCGCACCCACGTGACCGTGACCCCGACCAGCGGACTGGAGCGGGCGCAGGTCAAATGGTTCAATCGGCTGCGCGGGTTCGGTTTCCTAACCCGCGGCGAGGGTACGCCCGACATTTTCGTGCATATGGAGACGTTGCGCCGGTTCGGCCTGGCCGAATTGCGGCCGGGCCAGTATGTGCTGGTGCGCTTTGGACCCGGCCCGAAGGGATTGATGGCGGCCGAGGTGCACCCCGAAGGCGCCCCGCGCGGTCCGGCCTCGCACTGACGCCGGCGAAGACCCGCTGCCATGCGGGCGGCGCCTGCGGCCGACCCGCTCAAAGCGCATTCTCGGCGGCGGCCTGCCCGATCTGCAAGATCTCGAGTCTCTCTGCTATCATCGGCGCGCGTCAATCGAGGCTTTGTCATGCGCCGTTGCCTGCTTGTTCTCCTCGCCGCGCTGTCGGTCCTGATCCTGCCGTGTGCGGGCGTCGCCGGGCGCCTCGCGGCCGCCGAACTGCAGCCGCTCGAGATCGCGAGCAAGAACGGCGTGCACGTCTTCGCGGTCGAGATGGCCTCGACGCCGGAGGAGCAGGCGAAAGGGCTCATGTTTCGCCGCCAACTGCCGGAAGGGCAGGGCATGCTGTTCGACTTCCACCATGAACAGCCGACTAGCTTCTGGATGAAGAACACCTACATCCCCCTCGATATGATCTTCATCCGCGGAGATGGGCGAATCCTGCGCATTGCGGAGAACACAGTGCCGCTCTCGGAAGCGCTCGTGCCCTCAGGCGGCCCGGTGCGCGCGGTGCTCGAAGTCAACGCCGGCATGGCGAGGAAGCTTGGCATTGCGCCAGGCGACCGGGTGGCACATCCGATCTTTGGCGGGCGCTAGAGTCGCGCGGCCTTTGGGTACTCCAGGTCGCAGGTTCAAATCCTGCTGCGCCGACCATGTATTCGAGCCGCGAGCAAGCGACAGCCATGATGGCACGCATCTACAAGCCCGCGAGGACCGCGATGCAGTCTGGCGCGGCCAAGACCAAGGAGTGGGTGCTCGAGTACGAGCCGGAACAGCCGCGTCAAATCGAGCCGCTGATGGGCTGGACAAGCTCGGGCGACATGCGTCAGCAGGTGCAGCTGCGCTTCGAGAGTCCCGAGGAAGCGATCGCCTATTGCGAGCGCCACGGCATTGCCTACCAACTCTTCAAACCCAAGCCGGTGGAGCGGCGCGGCATCTCCTACGCCGACAATTTCGCCGTCAACCGGCGCGATCCCTGGACGCACTGATCGCAGGTGGCAGTGATCACTGATTACTGATTGCCGATTTCTGCACCGCCCGGCTCGCCACCCACAGCGCGATGCTCGCCAGCGCCGCGATCAGCGCGATCATCACAAAAAAGCTCGCCTTCGCCATGCTGCTCCAGAAGCCGCCGAGGAATCCTGCGAGAATGTCGGCGGGCAACGTCGTGGCAAACCAGACGCCCATCATAATCGAGGTCGTGCCGGCGGGAGCTAATCTCGAGATCAACGCCAGCCCGATCGGCGCGAGGTGAAGCTCGCCGATGGTCGCAAGCGCGAAGTAGCCCACAAGCCAGAGCGCGCTCGCCTTGCCGGCCGCGCTCGAAGCCGCGGCTGCCATCACGAGATTGGCGAGCGCGACGCACAGGCAGCCGAAGGCCATCTTGCTGATCGGGAACGGCTCGGTGCCGAGCCTGGCCTGGCGTGCCCACAGCCGCACGATCAGCGGTGTGAACACGAAGATCATGAGCGGATTGAGCGCGAGGAACCAGGGTGATGGAAACTCGCCGCGCCAAAACCCGAGATCGACCGACCGGTCGGTGAAATCTTCGGCCCAGAGTAGGATGGTGTTGCCTTGCTGATCGTAGGCGGCCCAGAACAGCGTCACCAGCGCGCAGGTGCCGATTAGCGCGCGCACGGCGCGGCGCTCACCGGCCGCGAGCGGTTTGCGCTCGCGCGCGACGGCGTCTCCGCGCGATCGTGCGTCCGCCGGCAGTGTCCGCCGGCCGCAGAGATAGATGGCGAGACTCACGAGCATCCCCACGCCGGCGGCGGCAAAGCCGTAATGCCAGCCGTATTGGACGGCGAGCGTGCCGCACACCAGCGGGGCCAGAAACGCCCCGATATTGATGCCGAGATAGAAGATCGAGTAGGCGCGGTCGCGCCGATCGTCCCCGGGGCCATAGAGCGCGCCCACCTGGGTCGAGATGTTCGGCTTGAATGCGCCGATGCCGACAATCAGCATCAACAGCGCGAGGAGAAACAGCGCTTCGAACGCCATCATGAAATGGCCGATCGCCATGAATACGCCACCGATCACCACGGTGCGGTGCTGCCCCAACAAACGGTCGGCGACGAGGCCGCCCAGAATCGGCGTGAAATAGGCAAGCCCGGTGTAGAAGCCGAAAAGCTGCGAGGCGAGCGGCTGCGCCTCGAGCCGTCCGAACAGGAATTCGAGCGCTGCTTTGACTGCGTCGAGGCCGAGCACCGTCTCGACCCGGCCGGGGTCGAGCAGATATTTCGTCATGTAAAGGACGACCAGCGCGGCATTGCCGAAATAGGAAAAGCGCTCCCAGGCCTCGGTCGCAAACAGAACCGCCAGCCCGCGCGGATGGCCGAGAACGTCGCGGCCGCCAGAAGGTGTTGTCGCCGCCGCGCGCTCGGCCTGCGCGATCATGCGGCGCCCCCCGGCAAGCGTGCGTAGATGTCGCCGGAATTGGCGCTTTGCGGCAGGCTGCGAAGCCAGCCCGTGATAGCGCCGCGTTGTAGCGCGTATAGCCGAGCTCAACGCAACGCTCGATGCAAGCCTCCGCCACGCCGCGTTGGATGGTGGTGAATTCGAACGATAGGGTCGGTGACGGGCGCGTGAGTCCAGCCAGCGCCTCGGATTCGGAACCCTCCACGTCGATCTTGATGAAGGCGGCAGCTCCATGGCGTGCAGCGAGCATGTCGAGCGTGATGACCGGCACGTCGATGGTTCTGGTCCACGTCTGTCCTTCCCAGCCCGGCGCGCCCTCAGCCGCCTCGCGGAACGCGTCCGAGCCGGTCGAGACCGTTGGGTTGTCGACGTTGAGGTGGAACTTGGCCATTCCCGCGCCGCGGCCGATCGCGACCGGCTCGATCGCCACCGCGCGATCACGGCCGTAAAGCAGCTTCAGCGTCTTGACCAGCGCAGGCTGCGGCTCGACCGCGACGACGCGCGCGCCCAGGCGGCGCAGGACGGCGATGCGGTCGCCCACGTGTGCGCCGATGTCGAAGGCGAGGTCGCCCGCCGCCACGAACGAGCCGTAGAGACGGTCGATGGCCGCGCGCCGCTCGCCGTTGCCGTAATAAATCCGCAACGAACGCGCGACGCCCCGGATGGTCCGCCAGGAGTCGTACCAAGACTCGTACCAAGCCGCATGCATGGTCGCTCTATGACGCAGACTGCGACATCTCGATCGCGGGTAGCTTGAGCGCGCGCAATTCGGGCGGCGGCAGTGTCTCTTCCGGCAATCGCTCGAGCCCGAGCGCGATCAGGGCGCGCCCGAGGGCGGGAGCGGCGGTCACCACCGCGAGCGGAATCGAAAGGAACGGGCCGGCCGCGATCAGCAAAGCATAGGGAATGGCTGAGGGCGCCGCGACCGCGAGCAGCAACACGGGCGCGAGCCCGATCAAGGTCTGAGGCCAGAACTGCCGGCAGGCGAGCGACCACGGCACCTCGTGATCGTGACGCGCCTGCGCGCTCCAGTCGATGGTGCGGCCGCATGCAAGATGCGCGAGAAACAGCGTGTGGCTCGCCCACATGATCGGAGCGACCAGCACGGCGAAGACGATCGTAATCATGAAACTCGCGCTGAACCGCGCTCCGCCGCCGAACAGATGCCGCAGCTTCGCGCGCGTCAGCACGTCGATGACGGTGGCGATATTGGGCGCAAACCACATGGCCAGCACGAGCACGAGAATGGCAATGCCCGCATCCCAGCGCATGAAGTCGGCGGGTGTCGGCGCCAGCGCCACCGCCGTGCTGCCGATGAGCAACAGCCCGATCCAGGCCGGAGAGCCGAGGAACATCAGGATGGCGAAGGCGAGCTGATAGCGGGACACGGGCGGCAAGCCGGGCATGCGCAAGAAGTGCCAATACTGCATGTTGCCCTGGCACCAGCGCAGGTCGCGGCGGATGAATTCCACCAGCGTCGGCGGATTCTGCTCGAAGCTCGAGCCTTCCCCCGCCAGCACGCGCACCCCGTAGCCCGCGCGCCGCATCAGCACCGCCTCGATCTGGTCGTGGCTGAGCACGTGGCCTTTGACCAGCGCGCCTTCCGCAAGCACCGGCAGCTGACAATGCGCCACCAATGGAGCGATACGCACGATGGCATTGTGGCCCCAGTACGGCCCGCAATCGCCTTGCCACCAGGCGCTGCCGATGGTGTAGGAGCGCATGCTCAGCCGCATCCCGAACTGGAAGATGCGGGCAAAGGCGCTGGCCGAAGGCATGCCGATCACCAGGCTTTGCACGATGCCGAGCCGCGGATCGATCTGCATGATGCGCACGAGCTTGAGCACGAGGTCGACGGTCATCATGCTGTCGGCGTCGAGCATGATTGCGAAGTCGTGATCCTTGCCCCAGCGCTCGCAAAAGTCGCGGATATTGCCGGCCTTGAACCCGATATTTTCCTCGCGCCGGCGGTAGGTGAGCGCGACCCGCCCGCGCCATGCCGCCGCCAGCGCCGCAAAGCGCGCGTCCTCGACGGCGGCGATGTCAGCCTCGCTGGTGTCGCTGAGCACATAGACGTGGAAGCGCTCGCCGACGCCGCGCGCGGCGAGGCCTTCCATCATCGGCTCGAGCATGCGCACGACCCGTTCGGGCGGCTCGTTGCGGATGCACAGCAGGACTGCGGTCGATGCGGTGATCGGCTCGTCGCCGCGCACGCGGCCAGCAACCGGCATGACCGCCGCCACCGGGTCGCGCGCAAAGCGCATGATCAGAAGCCCGATGGTCGCGTTCCAGACGCCGATCACGTACCAGGGCAAGGTCAGGGCGAAGAGCACGACCAAAACGAGATCGACGGCGCTCAAACCGCCGGGCGAGAGCGCGATCACGGCGAGCCAGATCAGGCCGGCCATCGTCACTCCGACGCCGAGGAAGACGAGCATCGGGCGCCACGCGGGCAGGGCGACGGGCGCGGCGACCCCGACCTCGTCGCGGGGAGAACGTTCGAGCATGAAAGGGCTTTGGTGTCTTTTCGGGAGTTTGAGGATATAGCGGTGGACGTCCAAGTCCAATGCGGCGGAGGCGTTACGCGTGCTACTCTTTAATTTGTACCGGATGCCGGCTCGCTAGGGGCATTGTCCGGGGGAATGACAACCAAGATTATGGCGAAGATGCAGGGCAAGGCCCTCTGGTATGTCGGCCCCGGCCGCGCCGAGCTGCAGGACGAGACGATCGCCGCGCCCGAGCCCGGCCAGGTGCAAGTGCGCGCGATGTTCGGCGCCATCAGTCGCGGCACGGAGCGGCTCGTCCATGCCGGCCGAGTGCCGGAGAGCGAGTACGATCGCATGCGCGCGCCCTTTATGGGCGGGACGTTTCCCTTCCCGGTGAAATACGGCTACGCGACTGTCGGGCGGGTCGAGGCTGGGACCGCTGAATTGCGCCAACGCATCGTTTTCAGCCTGCATCCTCACCAGAGCCTGTTCACGCTTTCGGCGCAAGCGGTGCTTCCCGTTCCGGAGGATGTGCCGCCGACGCGCGCCGTGCTCGCCGCCAATATGGAGACCGCCCTCAACGCGGTGTGGGACGGCGCGCCTGGCCCGGCCGACCGCATCGCGGTCGTAGGCGGGGGGCTCGTCGGCCTTTTGGTTGCGTATCTATGCGCGCGCTTGCCGGGGGCGGAAGTGACGGTGGTCGATATCGCCGCCACGCGCGCCAAACTCGCGCATGCGGTCGGCGCTCGCTTCGCCACGCCCGACGGCGCGCCGCGCGATTGCGATGTCGTCTTCCACGCGAGCGGCACGGCCGGCGGTCTCGCCACCGCGCTGCGGCTTGCGGGCGAGGAGGCTCCCATCATCGAGCTGAGTTGGTATGGAAGCGGGGACGTGGCGGCGCCGCTAGGGGAGGCGTTCCACAGTCGGCGGCTGCGGCTGATATCGAGCCAGGTCGGCACCGTCGCGCCGTCGCATCGTTCGCGTTGGACGCATCAGCGGCGCCTCGCGGCGGCGCTTGCGCTCCTCAACGAGCCGGCGCTCGATGCGCTCCTGGCGCCTGCCATGGCGTTCGACGAGCTGCCGGCGAAATTGCCCGCGGTTTTCGGTGCCGACTCGAACGTGATCTGCCCGCTGATCCGCTACCCCGCTGCCGATGAAACGCACTGACGAAAAGGAATTCCCGTGTACGCGGTTGAAGTCTCCGACCAGATCATGATCGCCCACTCTTTCCGGGGCGAAGTTTTCGGCCCGGCCCAGAAGGTGCATGGTGCGACGTT